>DATCHY010000288.1:0-6017 GCA_036508065.1 Geomonas sp.
GAAAAGCGCCCTTTTCCTGTCCACGGTCACCGAGAGTTCCTGGTGGTACTTGGTGGCGACCCCTCTGGCGCTGGCTGCGCTGATCAGGCCGGCAAGCTCCCGGTCCGAGCCGATAGCGACCGCCCGTTGCCGGTCCGCTCCCTTGCCCAGGGCGGCTCCAGCCAGACGAAGCCTCGCGGCAACTTCGCCCGAGGCCTCCTGGGCCGCCTTCTCGATCATCCCCACGCCGATCAAGAGGTCGACGGCGAGATCCTGGCCGGCATCGGCCTTCTTCTGCAGGTCCTTTTGCCAGCTCAGGAAATGGTCGACCCAGCCGACCAGCGTGTAGTGATAGACGCCCGGTTCATCCAGGGGAAAGGCGCCTTGCCAGCGGTCGTTGTCAAGGCGCCGCATGGTGACCTCCTGCCAGACCTCGTCCCCCTTCCTGCGGTAGAGCAAGGCGGCGGCCACCTCGTCATGTCCGTCACTGAAGATGTCGGCCTCTACCACGAGGTTTTCGCCGGCCACCCGCTTCACCGGGTAGCGGCCGCAGTCGACTTGCGGGGTTACCCCCTCTATGACAATGCGCTCTCTGCCTTCCATTGGTATCCTTTTATCCCGTGAGGTGCGATAGGTAATCGGTGCTTCCTATTAATGTTATCCCATTTCAACTTTCACCAGATGCTCCCTCCCGTCATCCTTCAGTGGCACGCTCTTTTGCACTGTGGGCAGGGGCTCTCCGTCCAGTTCGAGTCTGGCGATCCCTTTCATTACTCCATTCGGGTTTGCAACGGTTATCTCATAGCGCGCCGTCCCGTGCCGGTAGCTGACGGTAAAGCCCTGCCAGGCGCGGGGGATGCACGGATCAAGGATCAGGTTCTCCCCGCGCACGGCAAGCCCCAGGATCCACTCTATCCCTGCCCGGTAGAGCCAGCCCGATGAGCCGGTATACCAACTCCATCCCCCCCTCCCTATGTGGGGTGGTTCCGAGTAGACGTCCGCCACCGCCACGTAAGGCTCCACCTTGAAGCGATGCATGCCGGTCCGGTTGGCTGCGTGGTTCACCGGATTGATCATGGCCAAAAGTTCATGGGCCTTCTCCCCGTTGCCCAGCATGGCAAAGGCGATCACGTTCCATGCGGCGGCGTGGGTATACTGACCGCCGTTTTCACGGGTGCCCGGAAGGTACCCCTTGATGTAGCCCGGGTCGAGGGGCGTCTTATCGAAGGGGGGGGTGAAGAGGAGGACGAGTTCGTCTCCCGGTCTGATCAGGTACTCATCGACCGCCGTCATCGCCCGGCTGGCCCGGTCCGGGTCCGCCGCTCCGGAGATGACCCCCCAGCTCTGGGCGATGGAGTCGATGCGGCATTCGGTCCCGGACGCCGAACCGAGCGGCGTTCCGTCGTCATAGTAGGCGCGCCGGTACCAGGCGCCGTCCCACGCTTCTTTTTCCAGGGCCTCCTTTAAACGGGCCGCGTGCGCGCGCCACTTTTCCGCACGTTCCTGGTCGCCCCGCCCGGCCGCCACCGGGAAGAATAGAGAAAGAGCGGCATGGAGGAACCAGGCGAGCCAGACACTTTCGCCGCGCCCTTCGTGGCCGACGCGGTTCATCCCGTCGTTCCAGTCCCCTGTCCCCATCAGCGGCAGGCCGTGCTCCCCCGTTGTCAGGCGGAGGTCGAGGGCCCGTGCGCAGTGCTCGTAGACCGTTGCCGACTCCTGCGAGACGCGTGGCTCGAAATAGACGTCTTCGCGTTCAGGGGGGATCGCTTCCCCCTCCAGAAAGTGCGTGTTTTCGTCGAGGACGCTCGCGTCTCCGGTCACCGCAAGGTAATTGGCAACGGTGTAAGGAAGCCAGACGAGATCGTCGGAAAAATGGGTGCGTACCCCACGCCCCAGCGGGGGGTGCCACCAGTGCTGCACATCTCCTTCCGGGAACTGGTGCTCGCTGGCCCTGACGATATGCGCGCGGGCCAGGGAGGGGTCGGTCACGACGAGAGCCATGCAGTCCTGGAGCTGGTCGCGGAACCCGTAGGCGCCGCCCGCCTGGTAGAACGCCGACCGGGCCCAAAAGCGGCAGGCAAGGGTCTGGTAGAGGAACCAGCGGTTCAGCATGATGTCCATGGACCGGTCGGGCGTTTTCACCTGGACCTTGCCGAGCAGCCGCTCCCAGTTGTCACGGACTGCCGCCAGCTCTTGCCGGGGGTCGGCCGTGCGCCGGCGCCTGATCAACTCGCGGGCGCAATCCCTGTCTTTGGCCTGTCCCAGGAAGAGAACCAGCTCTACCCGCTCGCCCGGTGCCAGTTCGAAAGACGTCTGCAGCGCGCTGCACGGGTCAAGACCGGCTCCTGTCCTGCCGCTTAGCACCGTGTCCCCAATGAGTCCCGCCGGCTGCTCCAGGGTCCCGTTGCGCCCGACGAATTCCACCCGGTCAGCGGTCCATGCCGTCTGGCGCCCGCCGAAATCGACGAAAGCGATCCTGCTGCCGAATTCGGCATTCCACGGGTTTCTGGCGAACATCGCCCCGGTTTCGCTGTCCATTTCGGTGATGATGTAGGGTGCGGAGACCGTGCGCGTGAAGCCGAGGACCCATTCGAGGTAGGCGGTCACGGAGAGCCTGCGCAGCTCCGCGGAACGGTTCTCCAGGGCAAGGAGGGAAATCTTTACCGGGTCGGCCAGGGTGACGAACTGCGTCAGTTCGCTCCGGACGCCGTGGGAGAGGTGTTCGAAGCTGCTGTATCCCTGGCCGTGCCGGGCGATGTAGGTGGCGCTTTCGACCCGTATCGGCAGGGGGGTCGGGCTCCAGGTAGCGCCGCTGTCGCGGTCGCGGATATAAAAGGCCTCGCCGGGGGTGTCGGACACCGGGTCGTTGGACCAGGGAGTGAGCTGGTTTTCGCGGCTGTTGACGGCCCAGGTGTACCCCGCGCCCGACTCGGAGACCTGGAAGCCGAAGGATTCATTGGCGATGACGTTTATCCAGGGGGCCGGCGTCTGCTGCCCCTGGCCGACAACGATGACGTATTCCCGCCCCTCATCGGCAAACCCCCCGAGGCCGTTGAAGAACTCCAGCGGAGGCGTTTCCAGAGCGGTCTCCTGAGCGGGGTGCCGCGGGAACTGGCGGCGCGCCGGATGGACCGTCCGCTGCTCCTGACGGCGCATCCGCATGACCTGTTCGGTCAGGCTCCCGTCCCTGGCGGCGAGCACGGCGCGGGCGGCGGTCTGCAGGAGCAGGCGCTCGTCGAGGCTCAGCAGGTCGGCGCGCAGGACGAAGACCCTGCCGCGGCTTTCCTGCAGGGCACGCCCTCCGGCAAGGCTCGTGCTCACCATTTGTTCCAGGGAGTGCTGCAACTCCTGGATGTAAGAGGCCTCTTTTTCGTTCAGGATGACCAGGTCCACCGCCAGGAACTTCAAGCGCCAGTACTCATGGGCACGCAGCAGCTGACGGACGATCCCCCTGTCGTCGACATCGTCGATGCGCACGAGGACCATGGGGTAATCCCCCGATATCCCGAATTTCCAGAGACCCGTGACGTTCAGGCCGCTCAGTTTCAGGAACTCGTCGCGGGGGCGCATGGCGGGGTCCGTATAGAGGAGGCGGTTGGCCAGATGCTGGAAGAGGTGGGCCTCGCCCCGCTCGATCCCCAGGTAGTGGAGCTGGATCTGGGCATGGGTCCATACGAGGGTGGAGGCCCGCTCGAAGGAGGCCGGGTCGTGGTACTTGTCGGCAAGCAGTAGGGTCGCCTCACGGGACACGGCGACCATGGTCGAGAAGGTGACGTGGGTAGTCGTTCCGGGGGCGACCCGCACCCTGGCGCGCAGGCTGAAGATCGGGTCGAGGACGGGACCGACCGTGTTGGACAGGTGGCGCCCGTCCATGATGGAAACCGGCCTGCGGATCGTCTGGCCCCGCCCGAGGAAACGCATCCGGTCGGTTTCGTACTCGATGCCGCCGATACTTCCCCCCTCCAGGGCGACCACATGGGCGGCCCAGACGGGGGGGTCATCGGCGGAGCGGGGGCGGCGGGCGGCCAGAAGCCCCGTGACCTCGAGGTGATATTCCGTCCGGACGAAGAGGTTGGAGAAGGCCGGATGGGCGATGTCGGCGCTCTGGGGGGCGAGGACGACCTCGGCGTAGGAGGTGACCTCGATTTCCCGGGGGAGCGTCCCTTTGTTGGTGATGGAAAGGCGGCGCAGCTCGGCGTCGTCCTCCGTCGACAGGATGATCTCCAGGACCGTGTTCAGGGTCCCGTTGCGCCGGATGATGCGCGCCCTGTCCTCGGCGAAGGTCACCTCGTACTGCTTGGGCTCCGAACCGGTCGGCTGGTAGGCTGCGGACCAGACCGCCCCGCTTTCCGTGTCCCGCAGGAAAATATAGCTCCCCCAGGCGTCCCGGGTCACGTCCTCGCGCCAGCGCGTGACGGCGATGTCCCGCCAGCGGCTGTAGCCGGAGCCGGCGGCGGTGACCATGACGGAATAGCGGCCGTTGGAGAGGAGGTGGGTCGAAGGGAGACGGTGATACGGCGTGTTGAAGCGGCGCAGCACCGGCTGGACCGCCTCCCAGACCCTGGCGGTCTGGACCTGGTCGGCGAGCGGGCGGGCAACGCCGACATCGCGGGGCATCCTTTCCTGGAGGAGGAGCTCGGCCGCATGGATGATCGGCTCCCGGTGGAAGCGGCGCCGCATGATCCCCTCGTGGATGACGTTGCCCAGGGCCACCAGCGACATCCCCTGGTGATGCGCCATGTACGCCCTGATAACGGCGACGCTGGTCCCGTCGGGGAGCCGGGCGCGGGTAAAATCCAGGGCCTCGTAGAAGCTGTAAGGGCCGCGCCCCCCTGCTTTTTCGAGCCGTCTGAGGTTGCGCGCCGCAGCGGCGGGGGCGTACATCGCCGCCAGCGACGTGGCGTAGGGGGCGATGACGAGGTCCTGGCCGAGGCCGCGCTTAAGCCCCAGGCCGGGGATGCCGAAGGCCGTGTACTGGTAGGTAAAGGAGAGGTCGCGCGTGTTGTAGGCCGATTCGGATATCCCCCACGGCACGCCGTTCTCCGCCCCGTAGCTTATCTGGCGCGCGACGGCGCACCGGCAGGTCCGGTCCAGCAGGCTGCCGAGCGGTGAGCGCATGATCAGGGAGGGCATCAGGTACTCGAACATGGAGCCGGACCACGAGACCAGGGCCGCGCTCTTTTCCACCGGGACCAGCGCCCGGCTGAGCCGGAACCAGTGGGAAGGGGGGGCTTCCCCCTTGGCGACGGCAATGAAGCTCGTGAGACGCGCTTCCGAGGCGAGGAGGTCATAGAAGCTCGGGTCGAGGTGGCCGTCATCGGCGCGGTAGCCGATGGAAAAGAGCCGGCACCCCGGGTCGAAGAGGAAGCTGAAATCCATCTCGTCGAAGAGTCGCCGCGCCCTCCCGGCGATCCCGTCGAGCCGTTCCTTCAGCATGCCGCACCTCTTTCGTGACGCTTGAAAAGCCTCGATCAGGGTGTCGAGATCCGCGCCCCGCTCCTGGTCACTGGCGAGGGCCTGGAGCCGCAGGAGCTTCCCGAGAGCGGCGTCGCAGATGGCGGGCATGCGCGTCAACGTGGCGCCGGGCGCGAGGAGGTGGTGGATGCCGTTCCAGAGATCCTGTTCCCCCTCTGCGGGGACCTTCCCGGCCGGTATCCCTTTTCCCATCAGCCGCGCCCAGGGGAGGAGCAGATCGATGTCGCGCCGGTGGCTTCCGATGTCGTCCAGAAGAAGTCCCGCCCAGGCAGCCGCCTCGCCCGCTCCTCCCGCTCCGGTTTCTCCCGCTGCCGCCCGGACCCCGGCGACGGCAGCTTCCGTTTCGGCCTCCAGCGAGTCCCAGAATGAGGCCTCGGCCGTGAAATAGGCCGGCGCATCGCCCCTGCGCGCCCTTAGCTCCTCAACAATTTCGAGCAGGCGCCGCAGATCCGCGTCGTTTCCGAGCTCCTGCAGGGCAAGGCATAGCAGGCGCGCGCTGTCGCCGATGCCGGACCGTGCGGCGGGGGAGAGGATCGGGAGCTCTGCCATCTCCTGGCACGCCT
>DATCHY010000289.1:0-6870 GCA_036508065.1 Geomonas sp.
TTCGGCCGGGGGGGCTTCTCCCAGGTTAACTACCCGCAGAACCTCGAGCTGATCCGGACCGTCTGGCAGTGGGGCGAGTTCACCGGAGCCGAGCGTGTGCTCGACCTGTACTGCGGCAACGGCAACATCTCCGTGCCGATCGCCCCGTACCTGGGCCAGCTGATCGGGGTGGAGGGGTACGCCCCCTCCATCGACGACGCGGTCGCCAACGCCCAGGCCAACGGCGTCGTCAACGCCTCGTTCCAGGTGAGCGATGCCGCGGCTGCGGTCAAGCGTTTCGCGTCGCGGGGGGAGCGCTTCGACCTGGTGATCCTCGATCCCCCCCGAAGCGGTGCCGAAGCGGTCGGGGAGATCGCCAGGCTCGCCCCAAAGTCCGTCATCTATGTTTCCTGCGATCCGCCGACGCTCTCCCGTGACCTGGCACTGCTCGGCGAGAAGGGGTACCGGGTGGTCGGCTCGCAGCCGGTCGACATGTTCCCCCAGACCTATCACCTGGAGAGCGTCACGCTGCTGAAGCGGCTCTAAACCACCACATCTACGCGGAGAAATCGGCATGTTTTTCAGCAAACTCTTTAAGAAGAAGGATCACCATCATTACCTTGCGCAGGCCGGCAAACACCTCGCCGCCGAGCGGTATGCCGACGCCCGCTGCGACCTCATCGAGGCCCTTTCCTGCTGTCCGGCGCAGGCCCCTGAGGATGCCAGGCGGATCAAGGAGGGACTGAGCCAGGCCGGAAACCGGCTGGGTGAGCTGAACCTGGAGGAGGGGGGGCACGCCCTGAACGCCGGCGACGCGAAAAAGGCCTTTGACCATTTCACCCTGGCGCGCGAGCTGGCCGATGACCCGAAGCTCAGGGCAAGGGCCGAGGAGGGGCTGAATAAACTGCACGACCCGGAGTCGGCACCGGTGGCCACCGAGGCAGCCAGCCACGGAGCCCACGGCGGCAGCTCCTGCGGCTCCTGCAAGGACGCTGGGAGCCATGGGGGCGCTGAGGCAGAGGTTCCGCAGTCGAACCTGTCCGAGGAGGACCGGTTTTTCCTACTGGTGCAGCCGCTGCCGGGCGAGCTCTCCGGCCGTTACGCAGCGCTCGGGAAAGAATTTGCCCGCGCCTACCTGCTGATTCATGACGGCAACGACGCCGAGGCCTTCCCGATCCTGAAAGAAATGCTCTTATCTGGTGAAAATGACATTGTAATCTACGAACTCGCGCTTATAATGTACAGGTCCGGCAACGTTCATGAGTGCGAGAAACTTCTGAACCGCTCGCTGGCGATCAACCCGGCCAACTCGACGAGTTACCTCGCGCTGGTCCACCTGATGGCCGAGGCCCGCAGGATTCCCGAGGCGATCGCCCTGCTTGGCAGGATGATGGAACTGGGGATTTTGACCGACCAGGCGCAGTTCATGCTCGGCGAGCTGCACGAGGCGGCAGGGGATCAGGCTCTCGCGTTGGAAGCCTGGTCGCTGGCGCTGGAGATTCCTTCCGTGGCACGGCCTGCGGCGGAGCGGCTGATTCCGCTCTTGACGGAACAGGGGCGGGCGGAAGAGGCCAAGTACCTGGCCAAACGCTATTTAAAAGGGTGCTGCTAACGCAAAAACAGTATTCCGGAGGATAGGACCATGAACAAATCGGAACTCATTGAGTCGCTTGCGGCAAAGAAGACCCTCTCTTTCAAGAAGGCAGAGGAGGTCGTCAATACTGTCTTTACCTCGATGACCGATGCCCTTTTGTCTGGCGACAGGATAGAGATCAGGGGTTTCGGGAGTTTTGTCGTGAAGGAGTACGATGCCTACACCGGGAGAAACCCGAAAACCGGAGAATCGATCTCGGTCAAGGCAAAAAAGCTTCCCTTCTTCAAAGTAGGCAAGGAGCTTAAGGAGAAGGTTTCAGGCTGAAAAACAGGTTAAGGTTGAGGTTAAGGTTGAGTGGGGCTTCCCTGCTGCAGCCGTGACCCAAGAGATTCTTTGCTTTGTCTCAACCTTAACCTCAACCTCAACCTGTCTTTACCCATGCCTTCCACCTCCTGGTATTACATCACTGAGGCGCTCGGCGGCCTGGCCCTGTTCATCCTCGGCATGCGCACCATGTCCGAGGGGCTGCAGAAGGTCACCGGCGAACGTCTCAGGCGGATTCTCGAAAAGGGAGCCGCAAACCGTGTGACGGCCCCCCTGATCGGGAGCTGTCTCGCCTCGCTGCTGCAGTCCGGAAGCGCCGCCTCGGTGCTCGTGGTCGGCTTCGTCAATGCCGGTCTCCTCTCCCTGTACCAGACCCTCGGCGTACTGCTGGGGACCGGTATCGGCACCACGCTCGTCATCCAGTTCATCGCCTTCAGGGTCTCCGCCCTGGCACTTCCCGCCATCACCGTCGGCGTCGCACTGAGCTTCTTCTCCCGCAGCAGGAGGCTCGCCGACCTCGGCGGCCTGCTGCTCGGCGCGGGACTCGTCTTCTTCGGCCTCTCGATCCTCGAGGGGGCCTGCCTTCCCCTGAGCGAAAGCGCGATCCTGGCCGGCCTGCACGAGCAGCTCCCCTCGGTGCGGCTGATGGCCGTGCTTCTGGGCGCCCTGCTCACCTTCATGGTGCAGTCGGGGGGAGCCGCCATCGGGATCGTGATCGCGCTCGCCTCCGGCGGGGTGTTATCCTACGACGCCGCGATCGCCATGGTGATCGGCGAGGTTGCGGGTGCCGCCCTGATCCCGCTGATCGCCTCGATAGGCGGCAGCCAGACGGCGAAAAGGGCTGTCGTCATCTATCTTGCCATCAACTCCGTCGCCATTTTCCTGGCGCTCGTCTTCTTCCCGTTCTTCCTGCGCGCGGTGAACTACTTTTCCCCGGGGGACCTGTCGGTCCTGCACCAGGGCGCCTCCCCGCAGGTTGCGGCGCAGGCCGTGCGCCCCTACATCGCCCGGCACCTGGCCAACGCCCACACCATCTTCACCCTGGCGAGCGCGGTGATTTTCCTGCCGCTCATCGGCTTCTTCGCCCGCTCGGCCGAGACCCTGCTCCCCGCCCGGCGCTCGGAAAGCGAGGCGAGGCCGAGGTTCATCGATACCAGAGTCCTCAAGACCCCAACCATCGCGCTGGCCCAGGCCTGGAACGAGCTGGCACGTATGGGAACCATCGCGTCCACCATGTACCGCGAGCTGGTCTCCCAGTTCGACGCCTTCAACCCGAAGCTGGGCGGCGCCATCAGGGAGAAGGAGGTGGTGCTGGACGTGCTGCACCGCGACATGTCCCATTTCCTGATCGCCCTGTCGCGGGAGACCCTTTCCGTCGAGCGGGCGGTCGAGATCCCGACCATGCTCCATCTGGTAAACGACGTCGAGCTGGTCGGGGACCAGTGCGAGGCGATCCTCAATTACCTGGTGAGGAAGAAGGAGGAACGTCTCCGTTTCTCCGGCAGCGCCATGGACGAGCTGAAAGCCCTGGCTGCCAAGGTCGGAGAGGTGGTCCGGCTGGCGGAGCGTGTCATCCAGGGGGAGGAGGGCGCGGAGCTGCCGCAACTGAAGCTTGAGATCGGCATCATCGAGGAGACGCTGCACAAGAGCCATCTGAAACGGCTCAAAAGCGGCAAGTGCAGCATCGTGTCCGGGCTTCTCTACGGGGACATGATCGCTTCCTTCTCGAAGATTGCCCGCCTGTGCTACACCATCATCGCCGATAAAGAGGGAATCTCCCATGACTCATCCCGTAGCAGCCATTGATCTTGGCACCAACACCGCAAGGCTCCTGATCTCAACCCTCGCCCCCTACCGTCAGGTACTGCTGAAGCGCACGATCACCAGGCTGGGCGGCGGTTTCACCCGCGACCGCGGCCTTTCCGGGGAGGCGATTGAGCGCTCCGTCTCCGCACTGAAGGAGTTCGCCGGCGAAATCTCCCGCCACCAGGTGGCCCGGGTGAGGGCGGTCGCCACCAGCGCCGTGCGCGATGCGCTGAACGGGCGGCTCTTCTGCGAGCGGGTGCTCGCCGAGACCGGCATCGCCCTGGAGGTGATCGACGGCACCGAAGAGGCCGTCCTGACGCTCAAGGGCGTGGGGAGCGTCCTCGACGATAAAAGCGGCGACCTGGTCGTCTTCGACGTCGGCGGCGGGAGCACCGAGTACACACTGGCCCGCGACGGCGAGCCGCTTTTCTCCCGCAGCCTCCCGATCGGCGTGGTGCGGCTGACCGAGGGGAAGGTCGGGGTCGCCGAGATGGAGGACAAGATCGCCCGCGAGCTCGCCATCCTCAAGGGGGAACTGGATGGTGAGGGGCTGGGGAGGCGCTTCTCGGCGGCGACCCTGCTCGGGACGGCCGGAACCGCCACCACGCTGGCGGCGATCCAGATGGGTATGGCGGATTACGATTACCGGAGGGTGAACAACTTCACCATGCAGCGCTCCGACGTGGAGCGGATCTTCGTCCAGCTTGCGCCGCTCACGCCGAAGCAGCGGCTCGAAGTGGTGGGGCTTGAGCCGGGGAGGGAGGACCTGATCATCGCCGGCATCCTGGTGGTCCTGCAGACCATGCGGATTTTCGGTTTCGACACGCTGAAGATCAGCGATTCGGGACTGCTTGAGGGGCTTATCCTGGGCGTCTGAAAGCATAAAGCCTCACCAATAGAGTGTGATTCTCTGCTCCTCTGTGGTGAGGCTTTTGACTGTTTATATGGCCTTTGCCTTGAAGCTTGCTGAATGATAGATCCGTTGTCGGAGGGCGTTGCTCTCTGGAGGTTTTAATGCATGTCGTTGTCATTCATGGCTGGCAGGAAGAGACCGCAGAGTTGGCCCAGGCGCTCTCCGCTGCCTTGGGAACCACCGTCTTTGAAGCGCGGCAACGGATGATCGGCGGCGGGCCGGCCGTGGTGGCCAGTTTCGCCGAGCCGGACCAGGCCCGGGCCTTGGCAGCTAAGCTTAATCAGGGTGGCATAGCGACGCTGGTTGTTGACGCCGCGTCGGTTCGCAGCGGGATCGGCCATTTCATCGTTCGCCGTTTCGAGCTGGGCGAGAGATCGTTACGCGTCGAGGCGGTCGACGGGCGGACTGCCGAGATCGCCTATGGCGAGATCGACCTGCTCCTGTCAGGCACCCGCATCGCCGGGCAGGCCGAGTCAAAGACGGTTACCGAGCGCAAGTTCAGCCTGGGCCGTACCATCCTGTCCGGCGGAATTCCGTTATCCAAGAAGGTATCGCGGCAGGAGGAGGTGTCGACCGAAGAGCGCACCAAATTCCTTTATCTGTATGCGGGGAACCGGCCGCAGGTCGTCTTCAAGCAGAGCGGCATGACCTATGATGGTCTCGGCGCGGCCATGAAGGTGTCACAGGAGTTGAACTTCGCCTACCTGGCCAGCGAGCTGCGCCGTCATAGCCCGCAGGCCGTCTATGACGACCGCCTGCTCAACCGCGTCGGTCAGGTCCGTTTACTCGGCCCGGTCCAGAATCCGGAAACCAACCTCGATCTTGCAGCCGAGATCCTCGCCCAGAGTCTGCGTAGCCGCCGTCCGGTCCCGTCTCCACAATAAAATCCCTCCATCCCTTTGCGCCGAGCACAAACAACGCAAAAAGAATTCGCCTAAGTCTCGGCTTTCATATCGGCTTTGTGCCTTTGCGCCGTCCGTCGCTTCACTTGCTGTCCTTTGCGTAACAGGTTTAACCCGTGCACGCTATCCTCTGTTCGGCACGGAAAGGCGGCAACAGCCGAGCTTGGGTATTCTTGACATATCCGTGTCCGTAACGTACAATTCGTACGAATGGAGGTTGCCATAATGACAAAAATATCAACAGCCGAAGCCCGCAACGATTTCGCCGCGGTCATCAATCGGGCATCGTTCGGCAAGGAACGCTTTGTCCTGACCCGGCGAGGCAAAAAACTGGTAGCTATTGTGCCTGTTGAAGATTTGGAGCTTCTCGAAGAGTTAGAAGACCAAATGGATGTAGAAGCTGCCAAGGCGGCTCTGGCAGAATCCGACGAACGGGTTTCCTATCTGGATTTGCGTCGTGAGTTGGGACTTGAATGATCTATCGGATTGAGTTAACCAAGGCGGCTGTCCGGGATTTGACGGCTGTCCCCAAACCGATGCTGAAACGGCTTGATGCCTGCATTCTTGGATTGGCGAATGATCCCTTGCCGCTGGGGGTAAAAATGCTCAAGAACAGCAACGGACTGTATCGTGTGAGAGTAAGCGATTATCGTATTCTCTACCGCATCGAACATGAAATCTTGACTGTCCTGGTTGTTAAGATAGGCCACCGTCGGGAAGTATATCGATAACCCCTCACACCCTGACTCACATCAAAGTAGCAAATCGCCGATTATCCCATGTGCTATAGAATCAGCTGCGACCATCGACTATTCCCGTGACGGCCTTCGCGCCCTCTTGAAGTACCAACTCTCCATGGCTCGGAATAAAAAGCTGCAAATTAGCACTATTCCGATCTGTTTTTGAGACAATGATTTTATTGTGGGGGAATGAAAACCGGGGCGCGGTGATGAAAGGCCGGAGGTGCCCTGACGTATGTCCGGGCCGGTCGGGGGGCATGATGAGGCTAGTCGCGTGATGTCTAGTGCGTGGTGTTGTTATTCAACTCGGCAACGAGTTCGTTGATGTCCACCTTGTGCACCGTGGCGCCATGCTCCAACTGCTCGAATTCCGCTATCTGGCAGTCGTAGCAGTCAAGGCCGTAGCGCTCGAAGACGGGGAGCGTCTCGGGGTAGCGTCTGAGAATCTCGGTTATGGTCATTTCCTTCGTGATCATGTCGACTCCTGAGAAGATGCATCTATTGCCAGAAATAGAAAAAGAGGCGCCGTATGGTACGGACGCCTCTAAGATTAACAGACCCCGGGGATCCTGGCAAGGAGCGATACTTTCAGTCCTTTGAGGTCCCGGCGGG
>DATCHY010000290.1:0-5098 GCA_036508065.1 Geomonas sp.
GAAAGGTCGCGGCCATAGCGCCGGGGATTCGGATCAGGCGCTTCTCCCCCCTGCCACCCTCCCCCGCCGAGGCGACGGCAGCCTCCCACCATCCCTCGCCCGCTCGCACCAGGGGGAGGATGGTGCCGACCTTGGTTCGGAAAATCCCGGTCCCCCTGCCGTCGGGAACCGGCGCCAGGTCCCGGACCACCACCAGGTGCGGCGCCTGCATCCAGGAGTCGATAAAATCGCGCTCGACAAACGCAACGTCGCGCGTCTCCAGCCAGCCGTTGGTGTACCCGGTCTCGACAAAGAGCCAAGCCCCGTCCTTCGATGCATGGAGCACCCGCAGCGGCTCGTTCAGCTTCACCTGCGGATACGACAGCATGTCGAAGGGATATCCCTCGACCTTCTCGTAGAGAGGCCGATCGGTGGGAAGTCCGCGCAGGTGGCCCGGAGCCACGGAGATGGCCGTTTGGTTTCGGGAAGGGAATGTGTCGAGAGCGCAATTTTCCATGAGCTCCCGCATCTGGCTGGGCGCGACTTTGCGCTTGTTTACCCCGTACCATCTCCCCTGCCCGACCTTTTTCATGAAATCCCTGGTCTCGGTTGGATCGAGGGAGGGTCCGGCGCTGCTCCAGGGCGCAAAAAAGCTCCGTTGGAATTGGACCCGCAGTTGGTCGCGGCAGGCGTCAGCGATTGCCAGCCGGTCTCCGGCTGCGGAGGCAAGTGCCTCGAACTTCTGGGGGATCCTGGTCACGTCTTCGATCTCGAGATCACCGGCGGCGCTGCGGGCAGCTCCGGGCACCTTTCCGGCCCTGAGGCTGCAGGCACAAAGAAATAACGTGGCGCAGATGATCCCGGTCTTGCTCAAACGGCTCAGGCGCACGCGCATGGCCAGATTTATCATTTCATGTCCTCCTGAAGCGGGTGTCCGGCGCGAAACAGTATAGTGTTTTTTTAATTCTATTTGTGTAATTTTTTCACCTTAGCAGCGATTCTGCAGGGCGCCCCTTGCGGGTGCCTGTCTTGTATGAGGAGATGTCAACGGGGTCCCGGCGAGGTACGGCAGGAAAAGTCAAAGGGCCGCTTCCTAAATGGAAGCGGCCCTTTTGGTTCAGGAAACGCAGCAGGACTAATGCTCGACCGGTGTCAAATCCCCAGGCCCACGTTTCAAGGGGGGGAAAGAAGGTCTAAGCCAAAAGCTGCAGATTGGCACTAATCGGGTTTATGTTTATCACTGCGGGGTTCGAAGATTTCCCTGACCATTTTTTTACTATCCTTCATGTCGGAGTACTTGAAGCCGCCTCCGAGGGTGGTAGGCTTACAGACATTATCCGACGAATTGGCATTGACCAAGCAGATTGCACAGGTCACCGTCGGGTTGTCTGTCAGATGTTCAACCTCCTTGATCAATCCTTTGCTGTGCAAAGCACAGATATGTTCTTCATGCTTTTTTCCGCAACTGCAAACCTTGTTGGCCTCCATACGATTCCCCTCTTATGCCTACGGGCTGCTAACATTGCATGCCTTACTTCCGTCTAAAAGGTATGCTATCCCTTTCCAAAAGGAGTGTCATCACATAAATTCCGGCGCAGTAGGCAAACAGATCATCGAGCCGACGGTCGCCTGGAAGCATCGTTCTGCCTCCCCTCTTCAGCGGTGCGGTAGCTTCTTCTTCTCTTTGAGCGACTCCTTAAGGCGCCTCTCCGCCTGGGCAATCAGCATCTGGTGGGTCCCCTCTCCGCTCTCTCCTTCGACGGGATGGCGCTGGATGTAGCTCCCGTCCGGCTGCATGTCCCAGGCCGAGCGGTGGTCGGCGTCGTAGCTGTCGAAGATCTGCCGGAGTTCCCGGGTCAGATCCACAGCGGTTATCGGGCAAAGGATCTCCACCCGCGCCTCCAGGTTGCGCTTCATGGCGTCCGCGGAGGAGATGAAGTATTCCTCGGCACCGCCGTTTCTGAAGTAGTAGATACGGGCATGCTCCAGGAAACGCCCTACGATGCTGACGACGCTGATGTTCTCGGACAGCCCGGGGATGCCGGGCCTGAGCCTGCAGGTGTCGCGCACGTAGAGAACGACCCGCACCCCCGCCATGGAGGCACGGTACAGTGCCTTCACGATGTCGCCGTCCTCCAGTGCGTTCATCTTGAACTGGATCAGGCCGCCGCCGGTCTCGGCATGCAGCGCCATCTCCCGCTCGATCTTCGAGAGGAGCGCCTTCTTCAGGAGCCTCGGTGCCAGCACCAGGGCCTGGTAGTTGCGCCGCGCCATGAACCCTGTGGTGAGGTAATTGAACAGCTCGGTCACGTCCTGCCCGATAGTCTGGTCGCAGGTGAGCAGCCCCACGTCGCTGTAGATGCGCGCCGTGTCGGCGTGGTAGTTGCCGGTCCCGATATGCACGTAGCGCATCAAGCCACCGTAGTCCTGCCGCACCACCAGGATCACCTTGCAGTGGGTCTTGAGCCCCACCACGCCGTAGGTCACGTGGATGCCGGCCTCCTCCATCTGTTCCGCGAGCAGTATGTTGGTCGCCTCGTCGAAGCGGGCCTTCAGCTCCACCACCACTGCCACCTGCTTCCCGTTTTGGGCCGCAGCAAGCAGGGCGTCGATGATCCGGCTCTGGCTGGAGGTCCGGTACAGGGTCATCTTGATGCCGCGCACCTTGGTATCGTTGGCCGCCTCGCGCAGGAACCGCTCGACCGAGGTGGAGAAGGAGACGTAGGGGTGCTGCAGCAGGATCGCCCCGGCATCGCGGATGGTGTGGAAGATATTGCGAGTGGAAAGGAGTTGCGGGTGATCGATCGGGTGGTGGGCCGGGTCGTGCATGCGCGGGTAGTCGAGCCTGGCCAGCTCGAACAGGTCGCGCATGGCGAGCATGCCGGGGACCTCGAAGACGTCGTTCTCCTCGTCCAGCTCCAGTTCGGCGGCGAGCCGCCCGCGATGCAGCGGCTCCATGCCGCTTCCGATCTCCAGGCGGACGATGGGAGCGAACCTGCGCTCCTTCAGCTCGCTCTCGATCATCGCCATCAGGTCGTCGGCCTGCTCCTCGTCCTTCTCGGTGTTGGCGTTGCGGGTAACCCTGAAGATCTCGCAGGCGACGATATGCATCCCCGGGAAGAGCATGTCCAGGTTGTTCATCATCACGTCTTCCAGCGGGATGAAGTGGTCACCCTTGCCGACCCTGATGAAACGGGGCGTCCCGAGGCCTACCGGCACCTTGACCCGCGCCAGGGACACCTCTTTCGCCCTGGGATAGCGCAGCGTCACCAGCAGGTTCAAGGAGAGGTTGGAAATGAAGGGAAAGGGGTGCGCCGGATCGATGGACTGCGGGGTCAAAAGCGGATAGATGTTGGTGTAGTAGTGCTCGCGGAGGTACTTCTTCTCCTTGGGTATCAAGGTGGCGTAGCTCTCGACGACGATCCCCTTCTGCTCCAGCATGGCTCGCACCGCGTTGAAGGCGTCCCTCTTGCGGGCGTGGATCTCCCGGATGGAGGCGTGGCACTCAAGCACCTGCTGGCGCGGGGTGCGTCCGTCCAGCGTCAGCTCGTGCATGCCGGCACCGATCTGCTGCTTCAGGCCGCCGACCCGCTTCATGATGAATTCGTCGAGGTTGGCACTGACGATCGCGATGAACTTCAACCGCTCCAGAAGCGGCGTCCGCTCGTCAACCGCCTCGTGCAGCACGCGGCGGTTGAACTCCAGCCAGGTCAGTTCCCGGTTCAGATACCACTGACTCTCACTCAGGTCGAACGGGCTCTCGGGCCGGGTGGCGCCCCCTTTCTTCAGCGCATGCTTTTTGAGCGCTTTCGGCTTGGCCACCATCAGCCTGGAGCTCTTCACCTTGACCGTTTTAGGTTGTGCCGCCTTCGGCTTGGCCAACATCTGCTTTGCCGTCTTTTCCTTTGCCGTCGTAGGCTTTTCTGTCTTAGGCTTTTCAGTCTCAGGCTTCGCCGCCTTTTCCTTTGCGATCTTTTCCCTTTCCGCCTTAGGCATTGCGGTCTTTTCCTTTGCGGTCTTTTCCTTTTCCGTCTTAGGCATGATAGTCGTTTCAGGCTTTGCCGTCCTCTGCCTGAGGTTAGTTGTTGAATCGGGTTTTGAGCCAGGACTGACGGCTGCAGCAACGGCCGACTCTTCGTACTTCGGCCTGACGGGCACCGGCTCTGCAATCTTCAAGGTGCCGACCACGACGTTTACCGGCGCCGGATTGTGCCCCGGGGCATCGGCAATGCCGCTCGCCGCTTCAGCATCTGCCGGCATGATGTCCAGCAACCGATGTGTATCCTGCAGTTTGAGCGGCTTCGTCTCTATCACCTGAAATCTCCAGAAACTGCGTAGTATGGTATAATTTTTACACCATCCTCAGAATATCGCAACCCAACTGAATACGATCGGCCATTACGACCAACAAAAATCATGGATGGATCTGATATCCTTTGGTCGCCCTTCCCTCTGTCACAGGGAGCCGGGGGGATGCCAGAAGCCGGTATGCCGGACAAAGCAAAACCCCCGACTTGAGCCAAACCTTTAAAAGAGTTTGCAAAAATCAGGGGTCTATTCGACAGGTCCCTTCTAGGACCGTAGTACTGACATCAGCTCGGGAAAGCGGGTTCACCCGGCAGCATTGGAGCCACCGTTGGATTCTCTCCTGGCAACCCTGGCCGCCGCCCGCTTCCTAAGTATTTTCATGATATCTGCCGAGCTCAGCTCTCCCCTCCTTTGTGTCCGCCGTTCCAGGATCACAACTACCGGCATTGCCTCATTTCTGGGATCTTTTTCATCCATAGCTCACCTCACATCTTAACTGGATGGGGCAGATATGCGACGCTGCTCTTTCTTGACAAGTCCCCCTCCGCATCTCAACTTTTTCTCAGGCTCTGGTGCCTGGTGCAGCGAAAGGAACCCACCGCATCCCGCCGTTTTCACTACAGCAGCGCGGAGCGCGCTGCATGCCGCTTGGTTAACGCTAGCCATATTTTATCGCGGTTGCCCTGTTAATACAATCCAGACCAAAAGGGAGCCGGCGTTTTGCCGGCTCCCTTTAATTCACCATTCACCATTCACCATTCACCATTCACCATTCACGCCTTCGCGCTTTCACGCCTTCGCAATCAGGCGC
>DATCHY010000291.1:0-6858 GCA_036508065.1 Geomonas sp.
AATCGAGGGGCGCTGCACGGGGAAGCTGAACCTGATCACCGGCTTCGACGCCAATACCGGCAACTATCGCGAGTACAAGCGGATCCTGAAGGAGTTCGGCATCCCCTACACCCTTTTGGCCGACATCTCCGAGACCTTCGACTCGCCCCTGGACGGCACCTACCGCCCCTATCCAGGCGGGACCAAGCTGGAGGACGCGGCCGACTCCGTGAACGGCAAGGCGACCATCACCCTTGGTCCCTATGCCAGCGCCAGAACCTTCACCTGGATCAAGGAAAACTACTCCGGCGCTCACGTCTCCCTGCCGACGCCGTTTGGAATTGCCAAGACCGACGCGCTGCTGCTGAAGCTCTCCGAGCTGTTCGGAAAGCCGGTCCCCGCATCGCTCAAGGCTGAGCGCGGCAACGCCGTGGACGCCATGACCGACGCCCACCAGTACATGCACGGCAAGAAATTCGCTCTCTACGGCGACCCCGATTACCTGCTGGGGTACATCTCCTTCCTGCTGGAGATGGGGGCAAGACCGCACCACGTCCTGTGCAGCAAGGGGACCAAAAAGACGGAGAAGGAACTGCAGGCGCTGCTCGACTCCTCCCCGGACGGCGCAGGGGGCACGGTCTACCTCAACAAGGACCTCTGGCACATGCGCAGTCTCCTGATGACCGACCCGGTGGATGCCATCATCGGCGACACCCACGGCAAGTTCGCGGCACGCGACGCCAACATCCCGCTGTTTCGCTTCGGCTTCCCGATCTTCGACCGGGTGAACCTGCACCGCCATCCGCTGATCGGGTACCAGGGTGCCATCAACATGGTGAGCACGATCTGCAACAAGTTCATCGATATTAAGGACGAGACCTGCGAGGAACGCAATTTCGAGATGATGAGGTAGAAACAAACCGTTGGCCACGGAGAACATCTGAGAACTTCGGAGAAAAGCAATCAGTTACTTCGTTTTTTTGATTTACTCAGATTTACTCCGAATGTCTCCGTGGCCAATGGTTTTGATTTTGTTTTTCCCCACGAACAACGAGGTTCACATGGCAAAGCCAGACTGGTACGACACCACAGATTGCGAGACGCACGACGCCGGGGCACCCAAGTTCTGCAAGAAATCGGAGCCGGGCGAGGGGACCGAGAGGAGCTGCGCCTATGACGGAGCTCGCGTCGTCCTGATGCCGATCACCGACGTCATCCACCTGGTGCACGGGCCGATCGCCTGCGCCGGCAACTCCTGGGACAACCGGGGTGCGCGCTCCAGCGGCCCCCAACTCTACCGGCGCGGCTTCACCACCGAGATGATGCAAAACGACGTCATCTTCGGCGGCGAGAAGAAGCTCTACCGGGCGATCCGGGAGCTGGCGGGCCGTTACCCCGAGGCAAAGGCGATTTTCGTCTACGCCACCTGCGTCACCTCCATGACCGGCGACGATATCGAGGCGGTCTGCACTGCCGCCCAGGACAAGGTCTCCATGCCGGTGATCCCGGTCAACACCCCCGGTTTCATCGGCGACAAGAACATCGGCAACCGCCTGGCCGGAGAGGTGCTCTTCAAGTACGTGATCGGCACGGCGGAACCGGAATTCACCACCGACTACGACATCAACCTGATCGGCGAGTACAACATCGCGGGCGACCTCTGGGGTATGCTGCCGCTCTTCGACAAGCTCGGCATTCGGGTCCTCTCCTGCATCAGCGGGGACTCCAGGTTCGAGGACCTGCGCTACGCGCACCGGGCCAAGCTTAACGTCATCATCTGCTCCAAGAGCCTCACCAACCTCGCCAAGAAGATGCAGAAAAGCTACGGCATACCGTACCTGGAGGAGTCCTTCTACGGCATGACCGACGTCGCGAAGGCCTTGCGCGACATCGCGCGGGAGCTCGACGATCTGGTGAACGGACTGGAGAAGCGCACCATGCAGGACCGGGTGGAGCAGCTCATCGCCGAGAACGAGGAATCCTGCCGCGCGCAGCTTGCTCCCTACCGTGAGAGGCTCACCGGCAAAAGGGCGGTCCTCTTCACCGGCGGCGTCAAGACCTGGTCCATGGTGAACGCGCTCTCCGAGCTCGGCGTGGAGATCCTCGCGGCAGGGACGCAGAACTCGACGCTGGAGGATTTCTACCGGATGAAGGCGCTGATGCACAAGGACGCCTCCATCATCGAGGACACCTCCACGGCGGGGCTCCTTTCCGTCATGTACGATAAAATGCCGGACCTGATCGTCGCCGGCGGCAAGACCAAGTTCCTGGCACTTAAGACCAAGACGCCGTTTCTCGACATCAACCACGGCCGCACGCACCCCTACGCCGGGTACCAGGGGATGGTAACCTTCGCCAGGCAACTCGCCCTCACGGTGGAAAACTCGATCTGGCCCACGCTCAACGGCAAGGCTCCCTGGGAGAAGGACCCCGGCGAGCTGGAGGCGGACCTGCTTCTGGTTACCGGGCTCGGGGAGCGGCTTGCCGCCGAGGAGATGAAGTCCTCGCGGGTCAAGGTGCCGGTGAAAAACGCCACGGTCAACCCGCAGAAAAACTCTCCGGCGCTGGGAGCCACCCTGGCCTATCTCGGGATCGACGGGATGCTCGGCCTCCTGCACGGGGCACAGGGGTGCTCCACTTTCATCAGGCTGCAGCTCTCCCGGCACTTCAAGGAATCGATCGCCCTCAACTCGACCAGCATGAGCGAGGAGACCGCCATCTTCGGCGGCTGGGACAACCTGAAGCAGGGTATCAAAAGGGTCATCGAGAAGTTTGCTCCCGAGGTGGTCGGCGTCATGACCTCAGGTCTCACCGAGACCATGGGTGACGACGTGAGGAGCGCCATCGCCCAGTTTCGGCAGGAACACCCCGAGCACGACGGAGTCCCGGTGATCCACGCCGCCACCCCCGACTACTGCGGCTCCATGCAGGAGGGGTACGCGGCCGCGGTGGAAGCGATTGTCGCGACCATTCCCGAAGGAGGTGATCCCGTCAAGGGACAGGTGAACATCCTGCCGGGGTGCCAGTTGACGCCGGCGGAGGTGGAGGAGATAGCGGAGATCTGCCGGGCCTTCGGGCTCGACCCGGTGGTCGTCCCGGACATCTCCAATGCGCTTGACGGCCATATCGATGAAACCGTCTCTGCCCTTTCGGTCGGTGGGGTGACTGTCAATCGCATACGTTTGGCCGGCCGAAGCGAGGCGACCCTCTACTTCGGCGA
This sequence comes from Geomonas sp., assembly GCA_036508065.1. GTDB lineage: Bacteria > Desulfobacterota > Desulfuromonadia > Geobacterales > Geobacteraceae > Geomonas. The sequence continues at coordinate 3,200 of DATCHY010000291.1, forward strand.
TTCACTCGCCGATGCAGCCAAAATTCTGGAGGGCAAATTCGGCATGGCGAGTTACGGTTTCACATCCATCACCGGCATTGCCGAGACCGATGCACTGATGACGGCGCTCTCGGCGCTGTCGGGTCGCCCGGTCCCTGAGAGGTTCCGGCGCTGGAGAAGCCGCTTGATGGACGCCATGGTTGACAGCCACTACCAGTTCGGTCTGAAGAAGGTGGCGCTCGCCCTGGAGGCCGACCATCTCATGGGGATGACGACATTCCTCGCGAGCATGGGGTGCGAGATACAGGTCGCCATTGCCGCCACGAGGACGCGCGGGCTGGACCGGCTCCCGGTGGAGAACCTGTTCGTCGGCGATCTGGAGGACCTTGAGCAGACGGCTGAGGGTGCCGACCTGCTGGTGGCCAACTCCAACGGCCGTCAGGCCGCGAACCGGCTCGGGATCAAGGCGCATTTGAGGACCGGCATGCCAGTCTTCGACCGGCTCGGCGCGCACCAGAAGATGTGGGTCGGTTACCAGGGGACCCTGAACCTGGTTTTCGAGGTGGCGAATATCTTCCAGTCCAATGCCGTGGAGGCACAGAAGGTCGCGCACAACTGAGAGACAGGTTGAGGTTGAGGTTGAGCATTACGTCGTTAACTCGTTGAGAATAGGTTTATCTTTCACTTATCCTGACTCCAAAGGAGCTTATTATGAAAATTGCTTTTACGACTAAAACCGGTGAATTGATCGATATGCACTTCGGTCAGGCTGAATCGTTTCATGTCTGGGAAGTGGGGCCGGACGAGGCCCACTATCTGGAGACAGTCAGTGTGGGAGAGCACGGGGACGACGAGGAGGACCGGATCTCAGCACGGACCAGCCTGATCTCGGACTGTGCCGTCGTCTACACCATGCAGATCGGAGGTCCTGCGGCAGCCAAGCTGATCGCCAAGCGCATCCATCCCATGAAGACCAACGTCGAGGTGGGCGTCAAGGAGTCGATTGAACGCATACAGGAGGTCTTGAGAGGGAATCCTCCCCCCTGGTTGCGCAAGGCGATGAACAAAGGGGAGGCCGCTTCCTTTCTTGACGAGGACTGATCGCCGGGAGAGGCCTATAAGTCCCCTCTCCCTCCGGGAGAGGGCTAGGGTGAGGGCCGGTGCAATCGGCAATCAGCTTGATTAATAAAAGGAATGCAGAAACAGGCAGTGTCCGACTGCCGCATATCTTAGAAAAAGGAGAATCCAAATGGCGTTCATCACAGGTTTGACCAGGAGCAAGAAAGAGTGGACCCCGCAGTTTATCGTTTCGATAGACGGGGAAACCTGCATCGGCTGCGGCCGCTGTTTCAAGGTTTGCGCCCATGACGTGTTGACAGTTGAGGAAGTCGACGAGGACGACTCGGCCAAGATGTTCATGAAGGCAGCCAATCCTGGCAACTGTATCGGCTGTCAGGCTTGTGGCAGGACCTGCTCCAAGAAGTGCTTCACCTTTGCGCCGGTAGTGGTCTGAAACCAGGTTGAGGTTAAGGTTGAGGAGTGCGGTGCTTTATCGCTGATATAGTGGAAGTTTTTCCACCAGCTATCTGGCACAAGTTGGGGTCGTACGCACAGGCAAAGCGGTGTGGAGAGTACTTGCTCAACCTTAACCTTAGCCTTAACCTGCCTAAAACAGGAGGTTGTATGCTTATCGCCGTTGCTTCCAAGGATGGTAAAGAGGTAGACCAGCACTTCGGTCACGCGGAACGATTCCTCATTTACGAGGTTGAGGGCGACAGGGTCAAGCTGGTGGAAGAGCGGCAGGTCGAGCGCTACTGCCGCTTCGATCCCGATCACCCGATGCGCAGCCATACCTTGAAGGGGACCGGGGACGCCCTGGCAGGATGCCGGGCCGTCGTCTGCGCCATGATCGGTGAGGCGCCAAAGATCGAGCTGGAGAGGATCGGCGTCGAGCCTTTCGTTATCGAGGGAGAAATCACGGCAACACTGACAGATCTGGCAAAGGTGCTGGAGTAGATCCCATGCAGAACTCCTTCAACCACTGCAACCTTCCTCCCTGGGTTATCGCCTCACGCCATTTCAACGATAACCCGCAGGACCTTGAGGTTCAGGGGGTGCGTCGGGCCAACCGCTTCCTGTTCGAAAAGCTCGACTCCATTGCATCACCGGAGGAGCGCGCCGCCATCTTCAACGATTACATGTCGGTCAAGTTCCAACTGCACCAGTGGCAGAACCAGGAGGAGACCGCTTCTGCGCGAAAGAGCCTGAAGAACAGCTATCTCCGCTTCCTGCGCGGCTGGATGATGGACTCCAACTCCGTTGAGGGGGCCGTTTTGAAGGGCTGGGTGGAGAGCCGGATGGGGCTGCCACCCACCTTTCATAAGGTACGCATCGCCGGCGTCCATGACGAGGAGTACCTACAGTACGCCGTGGACAGGACGAAGGGGAGCGCACGCACCTCCGCCATAAACTCCCAGCTTGATCTGCTCTACGAGTACTGCCAGTACGAACTCGCCAGGAAATACCCCCACCGGAAAAACCTCACCCTGTACCGCGGGACCTTCGACCGTTGCGAGCATGACCTTCTGGAGACCCTCTCCAAAAGGGAGGAGATCGTCCGCCTCAACAACTTGAGTTCCTTCACCACGGACGAGGAGCGCGCCTGGGAGTTCGGTTTCATCGTCTGGGAGGTACAGGTCCCGCTGGCCAAGATCTTCTTCTATAGCGAACTCCTGCCGAACTCCATCCTGAAAGGGGAGGGCGAGTGCCTGGTGATCGGCGGGGAGTACCGGGTAAAGCGTCTGCTTTGAACTCGCTGCTCATCCCCTGTTTTCCGGATTTAAGACTGGTGAGAGCCGTATCATCGTCTCCGCCAGTTCCATGATCTCAGCCAAAAGCCTCCGATCTAGCTTCTTGCGCCATCTCGCGGGAATGCTCCCCTCTCCGTAGTAGGCTCCTGCCAGCGCACCGGCTATGGCGCCCGTCGTGTCCGCATCGCCTCCCTGGTTCACAGTATCGATCACGCACCCCTCGAAGCTGCGCGAACGGAAGAAACAATGAAAGACAGTTTGCATGGTGTCCACCACGTATCCGGTGGCAAGCCCCTTGTACGGCTCGAACCCGAAGGTGTGGAACTCCGCTATCATCTGGTCCGCCTCCCGGCGCATGCGACGCATGGAACGTCCGGTAAGCGCCAGATGAACGAGCTTTCCTATGGTGACGCAGGCCGCATCGGAAAGTGCGTGGTTGTGGGTGAGATGGGCCTGCTCCAGCGTGCAACCCTCCAGAAGGGGGGTGTCACCCAGGGTGTAGAGGGCGACCGGGAGCATCCGCATGGCAGCTCCGTTGCCGCCGTCCCACTCGTTGGGCGGGGTCTTGACGACTCCATGCAGCAGGTAGTTCCTGATGCCGCGCCGGCAGGTGTCCCCGACGTCGATCGGTTTCGACTTGAGCCAGGCTGCGAGGTTGTCTGCAATCCCGGTGCAGGACCAGCATCCGGCCTGGGCAATCGCCCTCGCGATGCAGAGCGACATCTCCGTGTCGTCGGTCACCTGTCCCGGCTTGAGCCTGAGCCAACCGCCTCCTACCATCTCTTTCAGCACTCCGTACTTGTCCCTGATCTCGCCTCGGGTCATAAACTCAACGGGGGCTCCCAGCGCGTCGCCGATCGCCAGGCCGAT
>DATCHY010000292.1:0-3655 GCA_036508065.1 Geomonas sp.
ATTCACCATTCACCATTCACGGTTTTACAGATCAACCCCGCAGTAGGATAGGTTGAAGCTCTTGTTGCACAGCGGAAAGTCCGAGATCTGCCCGCCGCGCATCGCCATGGCAATCCCGGTCCAGTTGTGGAACGAGGGGTCGCAGATCTTGTAGCGCGCAAAACGGCCCCGCTCGTCGGTGAGGGCGACGTGGCAGACTTCGCCGCGCCACCCCTCGGTGAGCGACACGGCGAGGCAATCGGCGCCGATGGCGCCGACCGGGTACTGGATGGCAACGCCGGGAAGCTGCGCCAGCTGCTCCTCGATGAAATCGAGCGATTTTTCCACCTCGAGCCAGCGCACCAGGGTCCGCGCGTAGACGTCCCCGGACTTGGCGGTGACCACCGGGATCTGGCTCATGCTGTAGATGCCGTAGGGGTGATCGCTGCGGATGTCCCGGTCCAGCCCGCTCGCCCGCGCGGCAGGGCCGACCAGGCCGATCTCGATTGCCGTCTTCTCGGTCACCACACCGGTCCCCTCGAGCCGTGCCATGACGGAGGGGGTATCCCATAAAAGCTGCACGGCACTGGTGAGTTCCTCGCGCGCGACGGCCATGCGCTTCCCGATCCGGGCGGCCAATTCCCGGCTCACGTCGAAGGTGACCCCGCCGGGGATGATCAGCCCGCGCCCGAAGCGGCTGCCGCAAAGCTCCGCCGTCAGGTTCAGGAATTCCCCGCGGATCCGCCCGCAAAAAGAGGCGGTGGGGAGATAGCCGACGTCCCCCGCTATGGCTCCCAGGTCGCCGGTGTGGTTCGCCAGGCGCTCCAGTTCGGTCGCGATGCCGCGGATGGCGTGGGCCCGGGCGGGAACCCGGGCGCCCGCGAGCGCCTCGACGTTCATGGCATAGGCGAGACCATGGCCGACCGTCGTGTCTCCGGCGACCGCCTCCATCTGCTTGAGCGTCACCGCATGCGGCCCACCGAGTAACATCGCCTCCACGCCGCGGTGCTGGTAGCCAAGCGATATCTCCAGGTGCAGCACCTCTTCGCCAAAGCACTGGAAGCGGAAGTGGCCCGGCTCGATGATCCCGGCATGCACCGGCCCCACCGCCACCTCGTGGACCTCCGCCCCCTCCACCCGGTAAAACTCCATGATGCCCGCCTTTTCCGGGGGGCGCGGCTCGGTCCCCGGCGGGGAGGCGACCGCGCGCTGGAAGCGGACCGGCTTCATCCAGGGGTGCCCTTCGAAGGCTACCCCGAACTGCTCGGCGATCTCGCGCTCGAAGAGGTGCAACTGGGGGGCATACGCCACCAGGGAGGGGAAGCTTCCGGTGGTCACGACGGTGGTCATCACGCCGAGAGTCGCGTCCGCCTTGGAGGAGAGCAGGCAGTAGAGCTTCAGGAACACCCCTTCCGGCGCCCCGAAATAGGATACGACCCGCCAGCCGCGGTCCACGGCGGAGAGGAGCTCATCCAGGAACTCGTCCCGGGACAGCACCGGGACCTCCCGGCGCGAGACGCTCGCGCCGTTTTGCAGCAGGCAGAGTTTGCGGTTCATTTGCCACCCCCAAGCAGCCCGGCGGCCTCGTGCAGCAGCGCCTGCAGCGGCGCCGGTATCCAGACACCGAGCACCAGGACCAGCCCCATCAGCAGCAGGGGCGGCAGCACCGTGTGCGCGGAGTCACGGTAGGGGGTCTTCTCGATGTCGTTGGGGATCTTCCCCATGACCACCGGCAGCACGGTCGCGGCCATGCCGATGAAAATCATGGCGAGGAAGATCAGGAACAGCCCGCCGGTCCAGTAGTTCCCCTGGACGAAGGCGGAGCTCACGATGAGGAACTCGCTCACGAAGGGGCCGAAGGGGGGCGAGCCGGTGATGGCGAGAAACGCCGCCAGAAAGAGCGCGCCGGACCAGGGTGTCCTTCTCAGGGCGCCGCGCACGAACTGGGTGCTCTTCGAATTGTAGGCGCGGTGGATATTGCCGGAGGAGAGGAACAGCACCCCCTTGGTGAGGGCGTTGTTGATCATGTGCAGCAGCGCGCCGAACAGGGCCGCCCGCCCAAGGCCGAGCGCCACCGCGATGATCCCCACGTGCTCGACGCTCGAGTAGGCGAGCATCCTCTTGAAGTCGGTCTGCTTGGCCATGAAGACGGCGGCAAAGGCCATGGAGATGAGCCCCATGACGAGCAGCACCTCCTGGAACAGCGCCCCCTCGGTCGAGGCTGCCGCGATCTGGTAGACCCGCAGCAGCGCGAGCAGCGCGCAGTTCACCAGGCCTCCGGCAAGAAGGGCTCCCACCAGCCCCGGGGCCTCGCCGTAGGCGTCGGGCTTCCAGGTGTGCAGCGGAGCCAGCCCCATCTTGGAGCCGAAGCCGACCAGCAGGAAGATGAAGGCGGCATGGCGCCAGCCGGCATGCAGCCGGGAGGCGTCGTCGATGAGCGAGCCGAGGAGAAGCGTCACGTCCTGCTTGGCGACGATGGTGGAATAGGCGAGGAAGAACAGCCCCAGAAGCGCTATGGCGATCCCGACCGAGCAGATCAGCAGGTACTTCCAGGTCGCCTCGATGGAGCGCGCGTTGTGGTTGAAGTAGATGAGCGGCGCCATGGTGATGGTGGTCGCCTCCAGGGCGATCCAGAGCAGCCCCAGGTGCTGGGAGACCGCCACCAGGGTCATGGCCGAGAGGCAGACCAGCAGCGCCACGCACAGCACCCGGTTGGGGCGCTTGCGGCGGTAGTTCAGGTAGCCGACCGCGTAGCTCGCGCAGACCGTGAAGAGGATGGAGTTGCTTAAAAGCGTCAGCTTTCCCAGCGCATCGAGGTAGATCCAGCCGCCCGGCGAGGGGGGCGGGGTATCGGCCAGAAGCCAGGCGGTCATGGCCAGATGCACCAGGGCGAAGACCGGCAGCACGAAGGAGCGCCTACGGTTGTCGGGGACCAGCCAGGCGATCAGGGCACCCAGAAGCGGCAGCAGAACGAAGGCCCACATCATGTTCATTATTCCTCTCGCAAAGCGCTCAGCCGCGAGGTGTCGAGCGTCGAGAACTCGCGGCTGATGTGGTTGATGACGATACCCATGACGAAGACTCCGACCAGAAGGTCAAGGAGCGCACCGGCCTCCACCATGAGCGGCATGGCGTCGGCCAGGAGCAGACCGAAGACGAAGATGCCGTTTTCCATCAACAGATACCCGATCACCTGGGAGATCGCCTTGCGCCGCCCCATCAGGACCAGGAAACCGCACATGACGGTCGCTATGGAGGCGGGGACGAACAGGAGCCCCTCGTGCTCGGGCGCCAAGGGGAGCCTCGCCGCGAAGATGAAGGCGAGCGCAGTGAAGAGCGCGCCGAGCATCAGCGAGGGGATGTACCCGATGAACGGCTCGAATTCGCGCTGGATCTCGGCCTTTCTGATGGCGCGCATGATCAGGATCGGGATGACGGCACCCTTGGCCAGGATGATGCTGACGACGATCAGCACCAGGTGCCAGGAGAACGGATGGATCAGCGCCGGGAGCACGCCGAGGATCACGCCCTGAAGAGCCACGGCGCGCACCGAGAAGGCGAGCCGGCTGGTGCCGAGCACCGCGAAGTTCAGGAGCAGACAGAGGACGAGGAGTTGGTCGGCCAGGGAGATCATCGGTTCACCTCACTACCAGTACGAGCGAAAAGGCGGTCAGTA
>DATCHY010000293.1:0-4873 GCA_036508065.1 Geomonas sp.
CCTGGTGCGGGGTCCCTACAGTAAACAACCCCTGCCTGATAAAGATCATGCCCGGGGTGTATGACCTCGGGACGCGGAGCCTGATAATGAAGCCGTACGTGGATGTCGAGGGATCCGGCGAGAATACGACTGTATTATACAGGGCCTTCACTGCTACCAGCGATGATCCCACCACAGGAGTAGTTAACGGCGCAAGCAATGCCGAGCTGCGGTTTTTAACCGTCAAGTCGTGGAATAATGCGGCCATATACAACAAAAACGCGTCCCCGAATCTGACGCATGTCACGGTTTCGGCAGCCGGAGAACACCCTGCCGATTGCTATGGCGTATACAACTCATCATCGTCACCGAAGATGACGGACATGACCATCACCGCAACTTGCTCCACTTACGGACAAACTCTGGGCGTTTTTAACGGCAACGCCTCCTCACCGCACCTGGAAAATGTGGTTGTTGCCGCATCCGGGGCATCCGCGAATTGTGGCATTTGCAACTTTAATTCTTCACCGGTAATGATCAATGTGGCCGCGGATGCCAGGAATGGAGAAGGGTGCACAGCAATTATGAACAATAATTCCTCTCCGCAAATGGTACAGGTAACGGCCTCGGCAAGTTTGGGATTGGGCACTACAGGCATATGGAACGACAACTCCTCACCCGTGATGAGGGACGTGACCACCTCCGCTTCGGGAGGGGTTGCCGACGCCATCTATAATGAGTCATCTTCTCCCCTGATGACCAATGTAACAGCGACGGCTGCAGATGGTACTTCCAATACCGGTATTTCGAACGTCAGTTCCTCCCCGACGATGGTTAACGTAACGGCCTCGGCGACTAGTGGTGTAGACGCTGACGGCGGCGCTGACGGTATTTACAACGACTCCTCCTCGCCGGTGTTGATCAATGTGACCGCTTCTGCCACAGGAGTTGCCCAAAACAATTCGGGTGTCACGAACGTGGAATCTTCTTTGACAATGACCAATGTGACAAGTTTCTCTTCGGGCGGCGCCAGCACTGGACTGAACAATGACAACTCTTCTGGTAATCCACGTACAGTCATAATCGATCGTTCGAGCATTCAGGGAACTACGAGCATAGACAACGACCCGGGAGTTACCGTGAGGATCGGTGCCAGTAAGCTGGTTGGGCCTGCCAATACGCTGGGGACCTACCAGTGTGTGGGGTCATACAATCAAAACTACATTCCGCTCAATCAGACCTGCCATTGAGATGCTCTTTCCTGCTCAGGATTTGAGCTGGTGTGACGAGGAAATTGCTACAGAATCCAGCTCCTCCAGGAGGGGGGAGGAACTGGAGGGGGGCAGGTTGGGAGCTTGATGTAATCGGGAGTGAAAACCATTTGAGGAAGCAGGGGGATGTTATTTGAGCTGTTCCAGGTACCCTCTCACCTTGGCCGCGAGCGGCGGCGAGTCCAGCATGACCGAAAGCTCGTTGTTGTGCAGCAGGGCGGACTGGGTCAGGTTGTGGCTTCCGATCAGGGCGTAGCGGTCGTCGATGCTGACCGCCTTGGCGTGGGTGGTGACCCTCCGGGTGGGAAACAGCACCCGCACGCCGCCCTGCGAAAGCAGGCGCGCCGTGGCACGGTTCTCGGTTCCCACCGGCTTTCCCCCTTCCAGGATGACGGTCACCTCGACGCCGCGCCTGCTGGCCGCGATCAGCTCGGCGGCGACGGCGCGCGGCCGGTTGCCGGCGGACTTCCCGGTCCTGAAAAGATAAAAGGCGCAGATGATGCGCCTTTTTGCTCCCTTGATCCGGTCCGTGAGCGCGGTGCCGTAGGCGCCGTTTTCCAGAAGCTGCGCCTGGCCGGGGACATCTCCCGCCCGGAGGGGGAGGGTGCTGAGCAGCAGCGCCACCAGCACAAGACTCACCCCCCTGGCGGCAGATCGTATCAACTGAGCATATCCATGACTTTGGCGAAGAAGTTTTTCCGCATCGGGTTGACATCCTCGCCGCTGATGCGCGCCAGCTCCTCCAGCAACTCGCGCTGCTGCCGGTTCAGGTTGGTCGGGGTCTCGACCTTGGCCACCACCAGGTGGTCGCCGCGCCCGTAACCCTGCAATGCCGGTACACCCTTGCCGCGCATCCTGAAAACGGCGCCGGACTGGGTCCCTTCCGGGATCTTCATGCTTACCTTGCCGTCCAGGGTCGGCACCTGGATCTCGCACCCAAGGGCCGCCTGGGTGAAGCTGATCGGGATCTCGCAGACGACGTCGTTGTCCTCGCGCCGGAAGATCGAGTGCTCGCGCACGCTGAGCGCCACGTAGAGGTCGCCGTTGGGCCCTCCCTTGGCTCCCTGGCCCCCCTCACCGGAGAGCTTCAGCCTGATCCCGGTCTCGACACCGGCGGGGACCTTCACCGAGATGCTCTTCTTGTCGCGCACGGTTCCGGCACCCCGGCAGCTCGGGCAGGGGTGCTCCACGACGCGCCCCTCGCCGTTGCAGTGGGAGCAGGTCTTGCTGACGCTGAAGAACCCCTGCTGGAAGCGCATCTGCCCGGCGCCCTGGCAGGTCGGGCAGGTCTTCGCCGTGGTCCCCGTCTTGGCGCCCGAGCCGGCGCACGCCTCGCAGCGCTTGGCGTACGGGATGTCGATCTTCTTCTCCACCCCGAAGGCCGCTTCCTCGAAGCTCACCTCCATGTTGTACTGCAGGTCGTCGCCGCGCTTGCCGCGACCCGCCCTCTGCCTGCCGCCGCCGAAGACGTCCCCGAAGATGTCGCCGAAGATGTCGCCGAAGGGGGAGCCGCCGCCGAAGCCGCCGGAGGAGAAGCCGCCGCCCGTCGCGGCATGGCCGAACTGGTCGTAGCGCGCCCGCTTTTCCGCGTCGGATAGGACCTCGTAAGCCTCGGAGACCTCCTTGAACTTGTCCTCGCTCGCCTTGTCGCCGGCGTTCTTGTCCGGGTGATATTTGACAGCCAGACGCCGGTAAGCCTTCTTGATCTCTGCCTCGGAGGCGTTCCTGTTCACTTCGAGGAGTTCGTAGTAATCCTGCTTGTCGCCGTTTGCCAAAATATATGTCCCTTGGTAACGCAAAGAGCAGCGTCCCGGTTAAGAGACGCTGCCCGTTGCGCGATGTTATTTTTCATCCGCGTTATTGTTGATCAAAAGCCGCCTTGTCTGCAAGCGTTTTCTCGTTACTTCTTCTCCTTGTCGTCCTTCACTTCCTCGAAGTCGGCGTCGACCACCTTCTCGCCCTTGGCAGCACCACCGGCCTCTGCCTCCTGGGCGTGCGGTTCGCCGCCTGCGCCCTCGGCGCCCGGCTGTGCCTTGGCATAGACCGCCTCGGCAAGCTTGTGCGAGGCCTGCATCAGGCTCTCGGTCGTCTTCTTGATCTCCTCGGTGTCGCTTCCTTCCAGGGCCTTCTTGAGTGTGGCGACCCCCTCCTCGATCTTCTGCTTTTCGGAGGCGTCGATCTTGTCGCCGAACTCCTTGAGGTTTTTGTCCGTCGTGTAGACCAGGTTGTCCCCCTGGTTTTTCGCCTCGATCAGCTCGCGCTTCTTCTTGTCCTCGGCCGCGTGACTCTCGGCGTCGCGCACCATCTTCTCGACCTCTTCCTTGGAAAGCCCGGAGGAAGCGGTGATCCTGATCGACTGCTCCTTGCCGGTCCCCAGGTCCTTGGCGGAGACGTGCACGATGCCGTTGGCGTCGATGTCGAAGGTGACCTCGATCTGCGGCACGCCGCGCGGTGCGGTCGGGATGCCGGAGAGTTCGAAGTTGCCCAGCGTCTTGTTGTCGGTAGCCATCTCGCGCTCGCCCTGCAGCACGTTGATGCTGACGGCGGGCTGGTTGTCCGCGGCGGTGGAGAACACCTGGGACTTGCGGCACGGGATGGTGGAGTTCTTCTCGATCAGCTTGGTCATCACGCCGCCCAGGGTTTCGATCCCGAGGGAAAGGGGGGTGACGTCGAGCAGGAGCACGTCCTTCACGTCGCCGCGCAGTACGCCACCCTGGATGGCGGCGCCGATGGCGACCACCTCGTCCGGGTTCACGCCGCGGTTGGGGACCTTGCCGAAGATGTCCTGCACCTTCTTCTGCACGATCGGCATGCGGGTCATGCCGCCCACCAGGATCACCTCGTCGATGTCGGAGGGGGAGAGCCCGGCGTCCTTCAGGGCCATCCTGCAGGGGCCTTCCAGCTTGCCGATCAGCTCGGCGCAGATGTCCTCCAGCTTGGCGCGGGTGAGCTTCATGGTCAGGTGCTTGGGACCAGAGGCGTCGGCGGTGATGAAGGGGAGGTTGATGTCGGTCTCAAGCGATGTGGAAAGCTCGCACTTCGCCTTTTCGCCCGCCTCTTTGAGCCTCTGCAGCGCCATCTTGTCGCCCCTGAGGTTTATTCCCTGGTCCTTCTTGAACTCGTCGGCGATCCAGTCGATGATCTTCTGGTCGAAGTCCTCGCCGCCCAGGAAGGTGTCGCCGTTGGTCGACTTCACCTCGAAGACCCCTTCGCCCAGTTCCAGGATGGAGATGTCGAAGGTCCCGCCGCCCAGGTCGAAGACGGCGATCTTCTCGTCTTTCTTCTTGTCCAGGCCGTAGGCGAGGGCCGCGGCGGTCGGCTCGTTGATGATGCGCAGCACGTTGAGGCCGGCGATCTTCCCGGCGTCCTTGGTTGCCTGGCGCTGCGAGTCGTCGAAGTAGGCGGGGACCGTGATGACCGCGTCGGTCACGGTCTCTCCCAGGTAGTCCTCGGCGGTCTTCTTCATTTTCATCAGCACCATGGCCGAGATCTCGGGGGGTGAGTACTTCTGGCCGCGCACCTCTACCCAGGCGTCGGAGTTGTCCGCCTTGATGATCTGGAACGGGGAGATGGCGATGTCCCTTTTAACGGCGTCGGTGTCGAACTTGCGTCCGATCAGGCGC
>DATCHY010000294.1:0-6627 GCA_036508065.1 Geomonas sp.
GTGAATGGTGAATGGTGAATGGTGAAAAAGGCGTAAAAGGCGTAAAAGGCGTAAATGGCGTAAAAGGCGTGTACGGCGCAGTTTAAATAAATAGGGCAACAAAAGGATATTTCATGAAGTATGTGGTACTGCTGGGCGACGGCATGTCGGACCAGGCGATAGCAGGGTTGGAAGGGAAGACACCGCTGCAGGTTGCGAAGACACCCAACATGGATTTCATGGCCCGGCGCGGGGTTTTCGGCCTGGCGCAGACCGTGCCGGCGGGATACCCGCCGGGAAGCGACGTGGCAAATCTCTCGATGTTCGGCTACGACCCGAAGCTCTGCTATACGGGCCGGTCGCCGCTGGAGGCGGCCAGCATGGGGGTTGCACTCGGCCCCGACGACGTCGCCTTCCGCGTCAACCTGGTGCACCTCGAGGCCCGCGGCGGCAGGCTGATCATGGAGGACTACTCCGCCGGTCACATCTCCACCGCGGACGGCCGGGAGCTGATCGAGGAGCTGCAGCGCCAGTTAGGCGACGACGAATTCTCCTTTCACCCGGGTGTCAGCTACCGGCACCTCCTGGTCTGGCATAACGGCAGGACCCAGGTTGAGGCAACCCCGCCGCACGACATCACCGGGCAGGACATCATCAGGTTCCTTCCCAAGGGAGACGGGGCGGAGCGTCTCATTAGTCTCATGAACAGCTCTCAGATGATCTTCCACAACCACCCGCAGTTCAAGCGGCGCTCCGAGAAGGGAGAGACGCCGGCCAACTCCATCTGGCTCTGGGGGCAGGGGAAGGCACCTGTCATGGAGGATTTCGGGACCCGGTTCGGCCTTACCGGCGCCGTCATCTCGGCCGTCGACCTCATTAAGGGCATCGGGGTCTATGCCGGGCTTGATATCATCGATGTTCCGGGTGCGACCGGTTATCTGGACACCAACTTCCGTGGCAAGGCGGCAGCCGCGCTCGAAGCGCTCAAGGACAAGGATTTCGTCTTCGTTCACGTGGAGGCGCCCGACGAGGCTTCCCACTCCGGAAGTCTCGCCGGCAAGATCCAGGCGATCGAATGCTTTGACGAGCAGGTGGTGGGTCCCGTGCTGGAAGGGATCAGGCAGTTCGGTGACTACAGGATCCTCTGCGCGCCCGACCATCCCACCCCGGTGGAACTGATGACCCACACCTCGGACCCGGTGCCGTTCGTCATCTACAGCGGCGAGGAAGAGGTGAAGGAGGGCGTGGCGGGCTACGACGAGACGTCCGCCGCAGCGACCCGGTGCATGGTTTCCGAAGGGTTCCGGCTCATGGAGATGCTGCTCGGCAGGTAACGAAGCCCCGGGCGGTGCTTGGCTCCGCCCTTCGATTCTGCCCGACCGGAGAGCCCACGGCTGTCCCGCGCAGCGCCGGTTATTTTTCCACCCATCTCCATATTCCCGTTGACAAATCGGGAGTGGAGCTGATTTAATGCCCAGTCAGTAACCGCGTCTCAGGTACGATCGATTCGTGCCGGGCGCCATCCCCTACTCGCTCCAGGAGGAAATTAATGAATCCGTTGGCCGCAGAATTAAACGATTCTCTTGCCCAGCACAGCCCGCATGTCTTGGAGATGCTGTCCGATCTCGGCAAGAACCTCTTCTTCCCCAAGGGTATCCTGACCCAGTCGGCCGAAGCCAAGGAAAAAGCCCACAAGTTCAATGCAACCATCGGCATCGCCACCGAAAACGGCGGCCCGATGTTCCTTTCCTGCATCCAGGATAAGCTCTCCGCCTTCGATCCCAAGGATATCTATCCCTACGCCCCGCCCGCCGGCAAGCCGGAACTGCGCAGCCTGTGGCGGGAGAAGATGCTGCGGGAAAACCCGAGCCAGCAGGGGAAGCATTTCAGCAACCCGATCGTGACCAACGCCCTGACCCACGGGCTCTCCATCGTCGCCGACATGTTCGTCGACAAGGGCGACCACCTGATCCTTCCCGACATGCTCTGGGGCAACTACAACCTGACCTTCGGCACCTGCAGCGGCGCGATCGTGAAGAAGCACCCTACCTTCACCGTGACCGGCGGCTATGATATCGATGCCTTCAAGGCAGTACTCCAGAACTCGGCTGAAGAGAAAGGGAAGGTCATCGTCCTGCTCAACTTCCCCAACAACCCGAGCGGTTACACTCCGACCGTGGCCGAGGGCGATGCCCTGGTGGCCGCCATCAAGGAAGTCGCCGAGGGGGGCTGCAACGTGGTCGTCGTCGCGGACGACGCCTATTTCGGGCTGTTCTACGAGGACAGCCTCAAGGAGTCGCTGTTCGGCAAACTCGCCAACCTCCACCCGCGCATCCTCGCCATCAAACTCGACGGCGCCACCAAGGAGGAGTTCGTCTGGGGCTTCCGCACCGGCTTCATCACCTTCGCCGACGGCAACGAATACGAAAACACCCCGGTCATGAACGCCCTCGAAAAGAAGGCGATGGGAATCATCCGCGCCCGCATCTCCAACTGCCCGCACCCCTCGCAGACCTTCGTGATCGAGGCGCTGCGCTCGCCGCAGTTCCTGATTCAAAAGGAAGAGAAATTCCAGATTATGAAGGGGCGCGCCCTGAAAACCAAGGAAGTTCTCAACAGCGGCAAGTTCGATAAGGCCTGGGATTACTACCCCTTCAACTCCGGCTACTTCATGTGCCTCAAGCTGAAGACGGTCGAGGCCGAGAAGCTGCGCCTGCACCTGCTCGACAAGTACGGCGTCGGCGCCATCTCCATCAATAAGACCGACCTGCGCATCGCCTTCTCCTGCATCGCCAAGGAGGACATCGCCGAACTGTTCGATATCATTTACCAGGCGGTTGATGACCTGTCCTAAAAACCCAGAGACGCATGCAATGCGTCTCTACGCAAGGTGGAAGGGGGGCTCGCGCGGTGCGGGCTCCTCATCCCGATTAAGGCCGCAAAAAGGCCCCCCGGATTTCTCCGGGGGGCCTTTTGTTTTTGATTAACTCCTCCAGTCCTAGCCTCCAGTCCTAGCCTCCAGTCCCTGGTTTTTCAGTCAATCAGCTTGCCGATGCTCCCGAAACGGACCCGGAACTTGTCCCTGTCCCAGGACCAGTACTTGATGAAGGCGAGCCCCTTGATCTTGTCGTTCGACACGAAGCCCCAGAAGCGGCTGTCGTAGGAGCGGTCCCTGTTGTCGCCCATCACGAAATAGGAACCCGCCGGCACCTTGACCGCATCCTTGTTGTCCCTGGGATTGCTCTCCTTCGGGATCAGATCGGACTCCTTGTGCACCTCGTGCGGATTGGCGTAGAGCGTGCCGTTCACATACACCCTCTTGTCCTTCACCTCGACCGTGTCGCCGGGGGTGCCGACCACGCGCTTGATGAAGTCCTTGGAAGGGTCTTCCGGGTACTCGAAGACGATGACGTCACCCTGGCGCGGGTCGCGCAGCTTCAGGATCCGGGCATCGGTGAAAGGGATCTTGGAGCCGTAGATGAACTTGTTGACCAGGAGGTGGTCGCCGATGGCGAGGGTGTCCTCCATGGAACCCGAGGGGATCTTGAAGGCCTGCACGATGAAGGTGCGGATCACCAGCGCGAGAAGGACCGCAATGAGGATGGATTCCGCATACTCCCTGACGATGTGTTTTGCCTTGATTGCCTTGGGCGCGGTCTCTGCCGGTTTATCGCTCGCGACGTTCTTAGATTCTTCCATGATTGATCATTCCCCTTGTCATAACTGAAATTTTGGATTGTGGATTCCTGGTTTTGGATTCAATCTAAAATTCAAAATCCAAAATCCAAAATTCACTATGTTGCGGCTACCCCTCCACCTTCAGGATTGCCAGGAACGCCTCTTGTGGGAGTTCCACGTTGCCGACGCTCTTCATCCGCTTCTTTCCCTCTTTCTGCTTCTCGAGGAGCTTGCGCTTTCTGGTGATGTCGCCGCCGTAGCATTTGGCAAGGACGTCCTTGCGCATCGCCTTCACCGTCTCGCGGGCGATGACCTTGACCCCGATGGCGGCCTGGATGGCGATTTCGAACATCTGGCGCGGGATCAGCTCCTTCATCTTGGAAACCAGCTCCCGTCCTCGGTAGTAGGCCTTGTCCTTGTGGATGATGAGCGAGAGCGCATCGACCACTTCGCCGTTGATCATGATGTTCAAGCGTACCAGATCGCTCTGGCGGTAGTCCAGCAGTTCGTAATCGAGCGAGGCGTACCCTTTGGTGATGGATTTAAGGCGGTCGTAGAAGTCGAGCACCACCTCGTTGAGCGGCAGCTCGTAGACCACCATGACGCGGGTCGGCGTCAGGTACTTGATCTCGCGCTGCACGCCGCGCTTCTCCTCGCAAAGCGCCAGTATCCCGCCCACAAAGTCGTTCGGGACGTGGATGGAGGCGAGGATGAACGGCTCCTCCATGAAGTCGATATCCTGGGCCGCAGGGAGCTGGTTCGCGCTCTGGATGGTGCTGACCGTGCCGTCGGGTGCATGCACCCGGTAGACGACCGTGGGCGCCGTGGTGATCAGCTCCAGGTTGAACTCGCGCTCCAGGCGCTCCTGGATGATCTCCATGTGCAAAAGCCCCAGGAAGCCGCAGCGAAAGCCGAAGCCCAAGGCCAGCGAGGTCTCCGGTTCGAACGAGAAGGAGGAGTCGTTCAGTTTGAGCTTGGCGAGCGCGTCGCGCAACTGCTCGTACTGTGCGGTGTCGATCGGGTAGAGGCCGGAGAAGACCATGGGCTTCACCTCCTTGTACCCGGGAAGCGCACCGTCGCACGGGTTGTGCAGCATGGTGATCGTGTCGCCTACCTTGGCGTCCGACACGTCCCTGATCCCCGCGATGATGAAGCCGACCTCGCCCGCGGAAAGCGTTGCGACCTCGCGCATGTCCGGCGCGAAGACGCCGGTCTTCAGCACCTCGTGGGTCTTCTTGTTCGACATGAGCTGGATCTTGTCGCCCTTCCTCACGACGCCGTCGATGATCCGCACCAGGATGATGACCCCCTGGTACTGGTCGTACCAGGAATCGAACAGCAGCGCCTTGAGCGGCTTTTCCGGGTCGCCGATGGGCGGCGGGACCTTCTTGACGATCTCTTCCAGGATCTCCTTGGTGCCGATCCCCTCCTTGGCGCTGGCGAGCACGGCGTCGTGGGTGTCGAGGCCGATGATCTCCTCGATCTCCTGCTTGACGCGTTCCGGCTCGGCAGCCGGCAGGTCGATCTTGTTCAGCACCACGAAGACCTCGAGGTTGGCGTCCAGCGCCAGGTAGACGTTGGCAAGCGTCTGCGCCTCGACCCCCTGGGAGGCGTCCACCACGAGGAGACCCCCCTCGCAGGCGGTAAGCGACCGGGAGACCTCGTAGGTGAAGTCAACGTGTCCCGGGGTGTCGATCAGGTTGAGGATGTAGTCCTTGCCGTCGTCCGCACGGTAGTTGAGCCGCACGGTCTGGGCCTTGATGGTGATGCCGCGCTCCCGTTCCAGGTCCATCTTGTCCAGGAACTGGTCCTGCTTTTCACGGGAGGTGACGGTGCCGGTGAACTCGAGGAGACGGTCAGCGATGGTAGACTTGCCGTGGTCGATGTGGGCGATGATGGAGAAATTGCGTATATGCTCGAGTACCATATTGTCCTTTATCATGGGGAGTTTAACCAATGAATGATATAGAACCGGCCGGCCATTGTAAAGGGATTTCTGATCTCAAGGCGGACCAGATGCCGGATGCGGAAACGGTGCCGGGCGCAATCGGCAGCAGGGAAAACATCAATCCGGTACTCCCATGGCGCGGCGGCATCCGGCAAAGGGGGCCTCGGGTGATCAGGCCTCCGGGAGGCAGCTGCTGACTGGGAGGTTTCGCACCATCTTGTAACTCACAGCCAAGGTGCTAAAGTTGCAACGGGATTTCCACTCCTGCCTTTCGCCAATGACGATAGCCTCTCTCGAAAAGCCCAGAGCATAGGAGGATTTGACCATGTCCACCTCTCCAGAGGTTATTCCCGGGTATACCCCCCCGGACTTCAGCCGCCCCGGGCTGGCAGATGCCCCCGTGGTCCGGGTCGCTCCCGCACCCGGGGACGGCGTGCTGCCGGAAAACTACCACGGCACCTCGAACCATCCGGAATACGTCCATCTGGGCGCGGGACGCTGGCTCCTGGCGGCGGAGAGCCGGATGGATGCGGTTCTGATCCTGCGCGGGACCGAACTGGAGGTGGTCGAGCCGCGCCGGGTGAAAAAGGGGGATCCCGTGGTGATCGGCCGTACCGAGAGCGGCGAGGAGGGGATTTACCTGCACATCTACGGGTTTGAGCCCCTCACCGAGCATATTCCCGACAAGTTCTCCTTCCGCAACCGCGGCACCCGGGAGACCCCCTTTTCCCGCTCCTATGACGAGCTCTATGAGGTGCTGCGGCACGACCGGGATCACGGCTACATCGTCTGGGTGCTGGGACCCGCCGTGGCCTTCGATATGGACAGCCGAAGCGCCATGCAGGGGTTGATCGAAAACGGCTACTGCCAGGCGCTTCTGGCCGGCAATGCCATCGCGACCCACGACCTGGAAGCGGCCCGTTTCCGCACCGGGCTGGGACAGGACATCTACACCCAGACCTTCCAGCCGTTGGGTCATTACAACCATCTGGACATCATCAACGAGGTGCGCCTGAGGGGGG
>DATCHY010000295.1:0-13940 GCA_036508065.1 Geomonas sp.
CCTACGGGTTGGGGGCAACTGGAGTCATGGGCCTAGTCATACTGAATAATTACGGAATTTGCGCGTGCCTGTTTTGACGCTACCCATCTGCGTGCTAGACTTTCTGAGGCCGGTGGTTCAGCAGTTTACTCTGGTTCGCTCTCAATAACCTGAGTGGCAACAGACATTTTGGGAGGATTCTATGCACGACTGGAACGTTGTCATAACAGTCCACGAAGACGGATACAACCAGGCCCGCAAGATACTCGAACGGTACGGCAGGGTCGAAAGGACCGACTATTTCAACATCCTCCTGATGCAGATCGCCGATTACTCGCCGTTTCTGGAAGCATTACTGCAAGAGGCGCAGCGGGATCCTGACAGCGTTTCAGCTTTGGCAAGGGTCATGCCGGTCATCGTGACCTTCGAGTTTCAGACTCCGGCTGAGTTTGAGGATAAGGCGCGGCAGGCAGTCCGTGTCTGGCTGCCGACACTCGGCGGCAAGAGTTTCCATCTGCGCATGCACCGACGGGGGTTCAAAGGAAAACTCTCAAGCATGGACGAAGAGCGTTTCCTCGACACATATCTGCTGGAGGCTCTGGAAATGGCCGGCACGCCGGGGCATATCGCTTTCGATGATCCTGATGCGGTCATAGCTCTGGAAACTGTCGGCCAGCGCGCCGGCCTCTCCCTTTGGACCCGAGAGGAACTCGAGCGCTATCCGCTGCTCCATCTCGACTGAGGAGCCCGTGCAAAACTCTCAGGCAGGCGGCGAAAGGTCAGCGCTAATCATGATAAAAAAGTCCCGCCAAAAGAATCCGGCGGGACTTGCTTGTTTTGATCAGGAATTTTTAGCCGCAGTCTTTGGCCGACGTAGAGACGCATTGCATGCGTCTCTGCCTTACCGGGGGTGGTTCGGAAATGAGATCGACCCTTGCATTCAAAGCTCCGAAAGTCCGAGACGCATGCAATGCGTCTCGGACTTGATGGAGATATCCAGGCATCAAAGATGAACTCAGTCAGCCATCATCGGATGATCTTCCCCGGAAGATATCCCTTCTACTAATATCCCTGCTCGACAACCTTAGCGCGTATCCTGCCGATTACCCCCGCCAGAAGCCCCATGTCGTCGGGCGAGTCGCCCTCTACCAGCTTTATGTGGGTGACGTTGGCAGGCATCTCGCCGAAGGTAGGGTCGACCGCGACCCAGCCGTTCAGATAGCTTTCCGCCCAGCTGTGATATAGAAATCCCTGCCCCTGTGAATAGACGAGGCCCGAAACGAAACGGGTGGGGATTCCTGCCCCGCGGGCAAGGGCCGCGTAGAGTCTCGCGTGGGTCTGGCAGTTGCCGCTGCGGCTTTTGAGGGTCTCCAGGGGCGACTGGCTGTCGGTTACGGTCCCCTTGATCTCCTTGGCCACCCACTCTACCAGAAGCCTTGCCACCCGCGCCGGGTCCTTTTCGGTGCCGACGATCTGGTCCTTTTTGGCAAGGATTTCCGGGTCGTCACTCGGAATGCGCGGGGCGGGTTCCAGGTCGAAGGGGGCTGTTTGTTCCCCGTGGGGAGGCTCGAAGCCGGGGTTCGGCATGGTGAAACGGACCTTTCCGTCGGCAAGCCTGGTTCCCTGTTGCCCTTTTCCCTGCAGGAGGGGGAAGGAGAGTGGGATCCCTGTGAATTCGATGGAGAACTTTTTCAACTGCCCGGACCTGTCAAGGGGCGGTGCCACCTTGATCAGACTGAAATCCAAGGCCAGGTCACGCTTGGAGAGCGCCGCATCAGCCAGGTACGCCCTGGCGCTCGTCTCGTCCTCGGCCAGGGTGACGACGAGGTCGTCCCTGACCGACTCCCTGACACTATTCCCCTTGAGATCCACCCAGATGTCGTTATCCACCATGGGATAGAGGTCGTTTTTCAGGTGCAGTGCGGCGGCGGATGACGGGGTTAGCGTCTCTTCCCCGATCACCTCGACCTTTATCTGCTTTACCTTTACCGACTCCACGTCCAGCATGGCGATCTTGTAACTCTTTCCGGCCGCAGTTCCCTGCATAAGCGGGTATAAGTTCAGTGCCTGCGGGGGAAAGACCGGTCCCTTCGATTTCAGGGTCCGCTCCTTTTTACCCCCTTTGGAGTCGACGGTCACCTTGATCCCTTTCGGGGTGACCTCACCGCTGAGCACCATCGGGCTTCCGTCGATGCGGCTCTCCACCGCGAATGACTTGAGTGCCAGGTCTCGACCGACAAGATACGACTCCTTGGAGGTGGCCTCACGGGAAAAGCCCATGATGCGCAACTTGACGGCGCCTTCCGTGTCGATCCGGTAGCCATCACCCGCCTGGGTGATGCTGAGATGGGAAAAGCCGACCCGCTCCCCGTCGAGGTTTACGCTGAACCAGCGCTCGCCGACGGGCGGCCCCGCGAGCTTCGGGATGGCCGCCGCGAAGAGGGGAAGCGGGACGCAGAGAAGTACCAGGGCTACCAGGAACCGCAGTGCCGCGCGGGGAAACCACATCCTATTCGGTGATCGGCTCTGAGCTGCTCTCATGCTTCTCTTCTCCTTTCTTGAGGCTACACTTCCCTGTCAAAGACGTAGGGCTTTCCTGCGTAAACCCACGACTTCAGGCACAGTGCGGTTTCCAAACCTGATGATGTTGCCCTATTATGCTGTTTTATACCACAGCGGGAGCCGTAGGTGCAATCGCGGAAAACGGCCCTCCCGCAGGCTGTGCCGGTTGAACACCTCCCCGAGTACGCCTTCTAAAGATAACCACTTGCGACCCCCATCGCCCGGCGGTATAATGTATTCATAGATAAGAGTTGCGGAGGATCGTAGGATCCTCCTTCCCCTAGCCGACTTGCCCTCCTAGTCGCTAGGGTTTTTTTTGCCCCGCATCCCGGTGTGCCAACTGTTGCACACTCCCGCCCGATCGGTTACAATCGCACTGTCCATTGTCGATAACGTTACTCTTCAGTCAACACAATGTGGCGCGTCCCTGATCACCCGTCTCCCGGAGGGCGAGGGAGAGTTTGCCCAAGGTCCAATGATGTGAGGGGGCGGCGTGCATTCAATAGTCGGCGCTTCCTTTCCGAGATACCTTAAATTGCATAACCCGAGGCTTCATGTATCCGATCGTTACCATCACCGAGCAATGCCGCAAATGCTACTCCTGTGTCCGAAGCTGTCCGGTCAAGGCCATCAAGGTGGAGAAGAGCTACACCGAGATCATCCCCGAGCGCTGCATCGGTTGCGGCAACTGCCTGGCCACCTGCCCACAGCACGCCAAGGTTATCGCTGACAACGTCGGGGTCACGGAGGCGCTGCTCGCCTCGGGTGCCCCGGTCATCGCTGTGCTCGGCTGCTCCTTCCCGGCCTTCTTCCATTACGCTTCCCCCGGGCAACTGTCCGCTGGCCTCAGGAAGCTCGGCTTTGCGGAGGTGCACGAGGGGGCCAGCGGGGTGGAGCTCATCGCCGGGGAGTACGCGCAGGCGGTCCGCTCCAGCGAGCTGCCGCTCATCTCGTCCCACTGCCCGGCGGTGGTCGATCTGATTGAGCGCCACTACCCGCAGCTGATCCAGAACCTGGTCGGGGTGGTCACCCACATGGTCGCCATGGGGCGCTTTCTGAAGCAGACGCTGGGTGACCATGTCAAGGTGATCTACATCAGTTCCTGCATCGCCGAAAAGTTCGAGGTGCAGGCCGAGGAAACCCGCGGTGCCGTCGACGTGCTGCTCACCTACCGCGAGCTGGAGTCGATCTTCAAGACCCGTTCCATTGACTTGGCCGAGCTGGAAGACGCGCCGTTCGACGGCAAGGAGCCGCATCTGGGCAGGATCTTCTCCCTTTCCCGGGGCTCCTTCAAGGCCTTCGGCATCGAGACCGACGCGTTGGACACCGAGATCGTGACGGCCGAGGGGGAAGTGAACGTGATGGGGATCGTCAAGGATCTCGCCGCTGGGAGGATCAGCCCGAAGCTGGTGGATCTGCGCTTTTGCTATGACGGCTGCATCGGCGGTCCCGGGAGAAACGAGGACCTGACGGAGTTCTCCCGGCGCAACCTGGTGATCTCCCATTTCAAGAAGAAGACACCCTACCGCACCTCGCCGCTCTACCAGCAGGAGGGGGACCCAGTCCCTCTCACGCGCTCCTTCTCGGACAAGTACGCCAGGCTCCCGATCCCCCGGGGGGGCGAGGTGAAGAAGATCCTGCAGGCGACCAACAAGTTCACCCAGAAGGACGAGCTCAACTGCCGCACCTGCGGCTACCGGACCTGCCGGGAGTATGCGGTCGCGGTGTTCCAGGGGCTCGCCGACCTGGCGATGTGCCTTCCCCACAACCTGCAGCAGCTGGAAGAGGAGCGCGGCAGGCTGATCCAGAAGTACGAGCTGGCAAAGAGGGAGCTGGATCAGGAATACGGCGACGAGTTCATCGTAGGCAAGGACAGCAACACCCTGGAAGCGCTGGAACAGATCAAGCAGGTGGGGCCGACGCCGACCACGGTGCTGGTCAGGGGGGAATCCGGCACCGGAAAGGAGTTGGCCGCCCGCGCCATCCACCGATACAGCAAGAGAAACGACAAGCCATTGGTGACGGTGAACTGCACGACCATCACCGACTCGCTGCTGGAAAGCGAGCTGTTCGGCCACAAGAAGGGTTCCTTCACCGGCGCGATCGCCGAGAAAAAGGGGCTCTTCGAGGCGGCCGACGGCGGCACCATCTTCCTGGACGAGATAGGGGACATCACACCGAAGCTGCAGGGGGAGTTGCTCCGGGTGCTCGACATGGGCGAGGTGCGCCCGGTGGGCGGGACCCTCTCCAAGCAGGTCGATGTGCGCCTGATCGCGGCGACCAACAAGTCGCTGGAGGACGGTGTTCGTGACGGCTGGTTCCGCGAGGACCTCTACTACCGGCTGAACGTCTTCTCCATCACCATGCCGCCGCTCAGGACCCGGGTGGAGTCCATCCCGCAGCTGGCCCACTACTTCCTGGAGAAGGCGCGCAACAAGCTGAACAAGAACATCGTCGGCATTGAGGAGCGGGCAATCAGCGCCATGGTCAAGTATCCCTGGCCCGGGAACCTCAGGGAGATGCAGAACGTCATCGAGCGGGCCGCGGTGCTTACCCATGACGAGATCATCAAGCTCGGCAACCTGCCGCTTGCCTTCGCCGAGAGCTACGCGGAGGAGGGGGAGGATGTCATCGACCTGCGCTCGTTCAAGAAGGAGCGGGAGCCGCACGTCCTCAGGGTGGAAAAGAAGCTGATCCAGCGCTATCTGGCGGACGCCGGAGGCAATGTGTCAAAAGCGGCACAACTCGCCAACATCCCGAGGCGGACCTTTTACCGCCTTTTGGACAAACACGGGCTGAAAGGGCGCACAATCAGGGCGCGGGAGGAGGAAACTCCCTGAATCGGACGGCGCCGGCCGGCACGGAATGGCCAAAAATGGTACAAATGGGTACTTTTGGCAAACATGTGCCAAAAGTGGCCCAGTTTGTATACAGTGGAATATAACACGGCACTAATGGTCGATTTAATTGATTTGTGATTGCAGCGACTTAGCGGTAGGTTCCGGCGCAGGAAGCGGTTGGCACGCATATAGCAAGGTGTAGTCCAGGTGCCACACTGTGTCATACTATTTAGGAATCTACGCAAGGAGCGAGCAAATGGGAAGAATGAGGGAGAATCCTAGGTACAACGTTATCTCTATGAGGATCAGCGATGCCGAGCGCGAGACGCTTGAGCAAATAATGGATACGACCAAGAAGAGCATTTCCGATATCATGAGGGAAGCGATGGACCTCGTGAAATCCAGGGCGTGCGGGCCCGAATTGGACAAACAGGCGGCCTGATAGGCCGCCTGCACCGCCAACCAGAGCAAAAAAACGGCCGCTTTTCAGCGGCCTTTTTTTGTGTCTAATTTTTTTGGCCAGTTTAACCCGCCACTTCCCATCTGACCTGCTACGTCCTATTTCACCTTCCAGGTCGTCCCCTGGGCGCTGTCCAGAAGGACGATGTTCCTCTCCAGAAGCTGATCCCTGATCTCGTCGCCCCTCTTGAAGTTTTTTGCCTTCCTGGCTTCGGTGCGCTCGACGATGAGCTGCTCGATCTCCCCCACGGGGATTTCCATCTCCTGGGTCTTGCGCGCCTTGATCCTCTCGAGGAAGGAAGCGGGGTTGGAGTTGCAGACCCCGAGGACCTCGGCGACGGCTGCTACTTCCTGCTTCACCTGAAGCAGAAGCTCTGTCGGGGCGAAGGGGAGGCCACGGTTGACGGCCCGGACCAGGTCAAAGACGTGGCCCAGGGCGAGGGCCGTGTTGAAGTCGTCGTCCATCGCCTCGCCGAAACGAACCGGGAGAGCCGCCCCCTTCTCCTGCAGTTCGGCGCTCTCCTCTGACGGGGCCGGCCCCTCAGCGGCGGCCACGAGATGCTCGTCGATCCCGGCCAGCGCTTTGTAGATCCTCTCCAGTCCTAGTTCCGCGTCCTTCAGGTTCTGGTCCGAAAAGTCGATCGGCGAGCGGTAGTGGGCGGAGAGCAGGAAAAAGCGGAGCACCTCGGCGTCGTAGCGCTCCAGCACCTCCTTGATGGTGAAGAAGTTCCCCAGCGACTTGGACATCTTTTCCGCGTTGATGTTCACGAAACCGTTGTGCAGCCAGTACTTGACGAACGGTTTGCCGGTTGCCGCCTCGGCCTGGGCGATCTCGTTCTCGTGGTGCGGGAAGATCAGGTCCTTGCCGCCGCCGTGGATGTCGAAGGTTTCGCCGAGGTACTTCATGCTCATGGCGGAGCACTCGATGTGCCAACCGGGCCTGCCGTTGCCCCAAGGCGATTCCCAGTAGGGCTCGCCCGGCTTGGCTCCCTTCCAGAGGGCGAAGTCCATCGGGTGCCGCTTGCGCTCGTCCACCTCGATGCGGGCACCCGCCTGCATGTCCTCCAGGTTCCTCTTGGAAAGCTTCAGGTAGGGGTCGAACTTTTCCACGCAGAAGTGCACGTCGGCGCCGGACTGGTAGGCGTAACCCTTGTCGATCAGCTTCTGGACCAGCGCGATGATCTCGGGGATATGCTCGGTCGCCTTGGGCTGGAAGGTCGGCACCAGCAGCATGAGCCGTTCCATGTCGCGGTCGAATTCGGTAATGAAGCGCTCCGAGATCTCCTGGTAGGGGACACCCTCCCGGTTGGCCCGGTTGATGATCTTGTCGTCGATGTCCGTGTAGTTGCGGACATAGCTGACCTCGAGCCCCTTGGCGCGCAGGTAGCGGAAGATCATGTCGAAAACCACGTTGGCGCGGGCGTGACCGATGTGGCAGTGGTCGTAGACCGTCACGCCGCAGACGTACATGCCGACCTTGCCGGGGGTGATCGGGACGAATTCCTCTTTGCTGCCGGAAAGTGTATTGTAGACGCGTAAGGGCATGGGAAAATCCTCTTAAGGTAGTAAAGGTGCAGAGTGCGAATCAATGTTCAAAAGCTTAACCACAGAAGCTTAACAGCAGAAGCTTAACCACAGAGGACACAGAGGAAACCAAAAACTAAGGAATACAGAGGAAACTTAAAAACGAAGAACAGGAATTTTTGGTTATAACAAAAAATCGGTTTTGGTTTTCCTCTGTGTACCTCTGTGGTTCAAGGTTTTTGCCGTCTTTGGGCGAGCGCCTATCGGCCCTAGCGTTTCTGCTCGGTCCAGGAGTCGCGCAACGTCGCCGTCCTGTTGAAGACCGGGCGGCCCGGGCGCGCATCCTTCGTGTCGAGGCAGAAATAGCCGAGCCGCTCGAACTGGAAACGGCTCTCACCGGCCGCTTCGCCCAGGGACGGCTCCAGCCTGCAGCCAGTGAGCGTCTCGATCGATTTCGGATTGAGCGAGCTGCGGTAATCGGGCTCGTTCTTCCCGCCGGGGTTCGGCGTCGAGAAGAGCCGGTCGTAGAGACGGACCTCTGCCTCTACCGCGTGCGCTGCGGAGACCCAGTGGATGGTCCCCTTGATCTTCCTGCCGTCCGGCGCGGTTCCCCCACGGGAAGCCGGGTCGTAGCTGCAGTGCACCTCGACGATCTCGCCGCTGTCGTCCTTGACGACGGAGTCGCAGCGCACGATGTAGGCGTAGCGCAACCGCACCTCGCGGCCTGGCGCCAGTCGGAAGAACCCCTTGGCCGGCTCCTCCTGGAAATCGTCACGCTCGATGTAGACCGTCTTCGAGAACGGGACCTTGCGGGTACCCATGGCGGGATCGGCCGGGTGGTTGGCGGCGTCGAATTCCTCGCTCTCCCCCTCCGGGTAGCCGTCGATCACGAGCTTGAGCGGCCTGAGGACCGCCATGGCGCGCGGTGCCCTCAGGTTCAGGTCCTCGCGGACCGCCTCTTCCAGGATGCTCATGTCGATGAAGCTGTCGCTCTTGCCGACGCCGATGGTCTCGCAGAAGGCCCGGATCGACTCCGGCGTGAAGCCGCGCCTCCTGAGCCCCACCAGGGTCGGCATGCGCGGGTCGTCCCAGCCGTCGACCAGCTTTTCCTGCACGAGTTCCAGGAGTTTCCTCTTGCTCATGACCGTGTAGCTCAGGTTGAGGCGGGCGAACTCGATCTGCTGCGGGTGGCAGGGGAGCCCCAGCGCGTCCAGCACCCAGTCGTACAGCGGGCGGTGGTCTTCGAACTCCAGGGTGCAGATGGAGTGGGTGATACCCTCGATGGAGTCGGAGATGCAGTGAGCGTAGTCGTACATCGGATAGATGCACCAGGCGGCGCCGGTCCTGTGGTGCTCGACCTTCTTGATCCGGAAGATCACCGGGTCGCGCAGGTTCAGGTTGGGCGATGCCATGTCGATCCTGAGCCTGAGCACGTGGGCGCCGTCGGCAAATTCCCCCTCCCGCATGCGCCGGAACAGGTCCAGGTTCTCCTGTACCGGCCGGTCGCGATAGGGGCTCGCCTTGCCGGGCTCGTTCAGCGTGCCGCGGTGGCTGCGCATCTCGTCTGCGGAGAGGCTGTCCACGTAAGCGAGGCCGAGCTCGATGAGCCGTACCGCTTGCCGGTAGAACTCCTCGAAATAGTCCGAGGCGTGGTGCAGGTGCTCGCCCCAGTCAAAGCCGAGCCACTTGACGTTCTCCTTGATGGAGTCCTCGTACTCGACTTCTTCCTTGGCGGGATTGGTGTCGTCGAAGCGCAGGTGGCAGCGCCCTGCGAAATCGCGTGCCAGGCCGAAGTTGAGGCAGATCGATTTTGCGTGCCCTATGTGCAGGTAGCCGTTAGGCTCGGGAGGGAAACGGGTGACGATGGCTGAGTGCTTGCCGCTCCTGAGATCCTCGGTGACGATGTTCCTGATGAAATTGGCTCCCTTTTCGGGAAGCGGGGTCTCTGTGCTGGTCATAGGTTTTCCTGGGCGCAAAGGGGAGTCGGCCTTCGCTCGATTATTTTTTGGTGCTGTTGATCCGATGCATACGCGTGCTCGCCACCGTCCTCCGGAAAGTGCGCGCTGAGAGGAGGAGACGTCAGGAGATCGTTGCCAAGCCTGATTGTACACCGAACTGGCCTCGGCTGGGTACTACCCTTTTTTCTCCAGCAGGGCGACGGCGTAGGCGGCGATCCCCTCGCCGCGGCCGGCGAAGCCGAGTTCCTCGGTCGTGGTGGCCTTCACGTTCACCCGCTCCTCCTCGGTGGCAAGGGCCCGGGCGATGTTCAGCCTCATCTGCTGGATGTAGGGGGCAAGTTTGGGGCGCTGGGCCACGATGGTCGTGTCCACGTTGCCGATGCGAAACCCCTTGGCATCGGCGAGCGCCATGACGTGCTGCAGCAGCTTTATGCTGTCCGCCCCCTTGTAGGCCGGGTCGGTGTCCGGGAAGTGGCGACCGATGTCTCCCTCCCCGATCGCGCCGAGTATGGCGTCCGACAGGGCGTGCAGCAGCACGTCGGCGTCCGAGTGACCGAGCAGCCCCTTGGTGTGGGGGACATCGACGCCGCCGAGGATCAGCTTCCTCCCGACAACCAGCCTGTGTACGTCGTAACCGTTTCCTATTCGCATGCAACTCCCTTCCTTAAATCGAATAACTTAAATAATTCCACCAGATCGGCGCTACCCTTTCAGGAACGCCTGCGCCAGGAGCATGTCCTCGGGGGTGGTGATCTTGATGTTCCGGTAGTCACCCATGACGATGCGCACCTGCCACCCCTGCCGTTCAAAAAGCGAGGCGTCGTCGGTGCCGAGGAAACCTTCCGCTGCTGCCAAAGCGTGGGCCGAGCGGATCAGCCCGTAGCGAAACGCCTGCGGCGTCTGGGCCAGCCAGAGCTCTTCGCGCGGCGGAGTCGCCGTGATGATGCCGTCGCGGGCCACCTTGACGGTATCCTTGACCGGAACCGCAACGACCGCGCCGCCAAACTCGTCCGCGGCTGCGGCGGCGCGCTGCAGCAGATCAACCGGCACGAAGGGACGCACGCCGTCGTGGATCAGCACCAGGTCGTCCTCCCCGATCCCCTCCATGGCCGTCAGGCCGTTCAGCACCGAGTGCTGGCGCTCCGCACCCCCCGCCACGATCGCGCGCACCTTGGAAAAGCCGTAGCGCTCCACCACCTCGGTCTGGCAGAAAGGGATCTCCTGCTCCGGGGTGATCAGGTAGATACCCGCGATGAAGGGGGCCTCCTCGAAGACCCTGAGGGTGTGGGCGAGGATCGGCATGCCATCGAGCAGCAGGTACTGCTTGTTGGTCCCGGCCCCCATCCTTTTCCCCATACCTGCGGCGGGGATCAGCGCGAAAATCTTTTTCAAAGGCGATCCTTTTCATGCGCCGGCGCGCAGAGCTGCTGCGTAAGGCGCTGAATTATACAACGGTGCGCTGGAAAAACCAGTCAAATCTGACTGTTCAGCCATTTTTGCCGAAAGCCAGCCATTGGCTACCGGTAAAGGGTATCCCTACCTGGAACCTGCCGATTATGTAGCGGTACCCTTTGCGGGTGTCCTGTCTTGTCGGAGGGGGCAGAACGAATTCATGCCCCGCGCGAAGACAGTTCCGACTATCCCCTCTCCCCCGCAGTGAGCGAGGCAAGCGTCGCGGCGAGATCTGCGAGATCCGCGTCCAGAATGGTGCGGGGATCGAGCAGGAAGGCACCCTTGGAAATCCTGCCGATGACCGGGACCTCGGCATTCCTGAAAACGGCCTCAATCTCGTTGGGCGACAGTCCGTCGACGGCGACCTCGATCAGCAGGCTCGGAAGGTTCAAAAGCGGCAGGGTCCCACCGCCTGCCTGTGAAAAACCTTCCGAAAGGGAGAGCCTGACCCCCTCGGGTGCCTGGCGGCGCAGTTGCCGCACGACCCGCTTGGCACGGGTGGCGAGCTCGGCGTAGGGGAGGGTGAGCATCCTCAGAGTGGGTACTTCTCGAAAGGCGACCCTCTCGTCCCGATAGAGTCCGAGGGTCGCCTCCAGGGTGGCGAGGGTCAGCTTGTCCATCCTCAGGGCGCGCAGCAGCGGGTGCTTCTTCATCGGCTCGATGAACGCCTTCTTGCCCACGATGAGACCGGCCTGGGGGCCGCCGAGGAGCTTGTCGCCGCTAAAAGTTATGACGTCGACGCCGGCGCGGACGAATTCCTGGACGGTCGGCTCGCTGCACGGCAGGTGACCGGAGAGGTCGACCAGGTTGCCGCTCCCCATGTCGGCCAGCACCGGCACGCCGGCAGTGGCCCCGAGTGCCACCAGCTCCAGGGCGCTCACCTCCGCGGTGAAGCCGACCACCGCGAAGTTGCTGCAGTGCACCTTGAGAAAGAGGGCGGTTTCGGGGGAGACGGCGTCACTGTAATCCCGGGCGTGGGTCCGGTTGGTGGTCCCGACCTCCCTGAGAGCTACCCCGGAGAGACGCATGACGTCGGGGATACGGAACGAACCGCCGATCTCCACGAGCTCGCCGCGGGAGACCACTGCCTCGCGCCCGGCCGCAAGAGAACTGAGCGCGAGGAGCACCGCTGCGGCGTTGTTGTTGACGACGATGGCGGCCTCGGCCCCGGTCAGCTCGCAGATGAGCGATTCGACGTGGCTGTAGCGGCTGCCGCGCACGCCTGTCTCCAGGTTGAATTCCAGGTTGGAATAGGAGAAGGCGATGTTGTTGAGCGCGTCCCGGGCGGCTTCGGGGAGGACCGAGCGGCCGAGGTTGGTGTGGATCACGATGCCTGAGCCGTTGATTACCCTCTTCAGGCTCGGCATGCGCAGGCGGGCGAGTTCGCAGGCGACGGCGGCGCAGACGGCCTGCTCGGCGAAGGCGGCGTCATCGACCTTTCCGGCCAGGGCGGCGGCGCGCAGGCTGTCGAGCACGGCGCGCACGGCCTTCAGCAGCACCCCCCTGGAATTCCCGGCCAGGAGTTCCCGCATCGCATCCCACTCAAGGACTCTGTCCACCTTCGGGATCATTTTCAGCTGCTGCACGGCGCGCTCCTTTGTCTTTCGTGAATTATTTCCTCGAACTGCCCGGCACATTCCAAAAATCGTAGGGTGTGCTCTGCCCGCCGATCTGCGCCGGCCGGTGGGCATGGGCCACCCTGCGGATGCAGGAGCCAGCGGCAGTTGAGTCTTCACTTATTATGCCAAGGGGCAAATTTAGCGCAAAGTCGCGCCAGAGGCAAAGGAAAACGGCGCAAATATCGGCAATGGAGCGGGTGCGCGGGTGAATAACAGGTGTGATAGACGTTGCGAGGGTATAGAATCGCTGAAATCGCCTCGGACCTTCGGAGCACCTGGAAGTCAGGTGGTCCGCTCCGAGGGATGGCGACCAATCTGGCGGGCACGGTAGCGGTAACCTACAGGTCCGTGTCGGGGTAGTGGTTGGGACTGGCGACGGTGCACTCCTCTTCGATCAGCACTTTCCCGCCGTACTCCGCATTTTTTTGCACCAGCATCTCGGCGAGGACCGCGTCCCTGCTCCGGAAGGCTTCGATGATCTTCTCGTGCTCTTCGACGGAGATCAGCATCCTCCCCGGCTTGCTGAGCGAGGCGAGACGCAGGCGCTGGAACTTTTTTAACAGGGCCTCGATCATGTCATGCAGCTTCTCGTTGTCCGCCCCTCTGATGAATAGATCGTGAAAGTTGTTGTGCACCTTGAAGAAGTGACGTACGTCCCCCTCTTCGGCGATTTCCCGGAGTTTCTCGTTGATCCCCTCGAGCTTGTTGATCTCGCGGGAACTGAGACGGCTGCAGGCCTTGCGGGCCGCGTACCCTTCAAGTATGCTCTTGATGGCGTAGAACTCTTCCACGTCCTTGGCGGAGAAGGATGCGACCAGCGCACCCTTGCGCGGGATGACGGTGAGGTATCCCTCTGACTCCAGCTGGCGGAACGCCTCCCTGATCGGGGTGCGGCTGATGCCGAAACGTGCGGCGAGTTCGGGCTCCGCGACCTTCTCTCCGGGCTTCAAAGCACCGGACATGATGGCGTCGCGGATCGTCTCAAGTATCCGTTCCCTGAGGGTGAGGTGCCTCTCCACGTTTTTCTTCATACGGTACCCCCCGTGATGCGGCTGTATTGTATACAGTATCCACGATTTGTCAAGAACTTCGCAGTAATTGCAAGCTATTTCGCGCAATTGACTTGAAATTTATTCGTGGCAACTGTATCTTGGCGCATAGAGGGAGTTTTTTACTATGGATCCAGTCCGACATCTGAAAATCTCCATATGCGTGCTGGTGCTGCTGGTCTCCTTCGGAACCTTCGGGTACATCGGCATCGAGGGCTGGGGCCTTCTGGATGCCCTCTACATGACCGTCATTACCCTGAGCACCGTCGGATTCCGGGAGGTACACATCCTGAGCGCCGCCGGCAAGATCTTCACCATGGTGCTGATCTTCTTCGGCGTCAGCGTGATCGGCTACATCGTCGGGAGTCTCGCCCAGATCATGTTCGAGGGGCAGTTTCATAGGATCATCGGGAGGAAGAAGGTGGAAAAGGCCATAGACGCACTGCAGGACCACTATATCATCTGCGGGTTCGGACGTATCGGCGCGCTGATCTGCAA
>DATCHY010000296.1:0-6932 GCA_036508065.1 Geomonas sp.
TGGCACACCCGGAACCTCTGGCACACCCGGAACCTCTGGCACACCCGGCACTTCCGGAACCTCCGGCAGCCAAAAACAATAGCATAGCTACCCGCCTTTACTGGAGGCACCCTGATTTTCAAAAGCTTGACAACGAGGGTCATCGTACTCTCCATCTGCCTGCTCGTATTCGGCATCGGGACCTTCGCCTTCCTGACGCTGCGACGCGAGCAGATGCAGCTGATCAATTCGGCCCGCGAGAGCAGCGAACTCCTCCTCAACACTATAGAGCGCAGCGTCTACAACTCCATGCGGATCGGGAACACCGAGGACGTGCAGGTGATCCTGGAGATGGTCGGCCAGAACGAGAAGCTGGTTGGCGTCAGGATCTTCCATCCCCACGGCGTGATCCTCAAATCGTCCCAGCCCAGCGAGGTGGGACGCCCTGTCGACGAGCGCGACTTCAACCTCTTTTTGAACAACAAGCGGGAAGGTGTCTTCAATCTGGCAGGTCACGGCGAGGTGCTCGGCATGGTGAAGCCGATCTACAACGACCGGCAGTGCAACCTCTGCCACGGCTCCAAGAGCCGGATCATCGGCCTTTTGAACGTCAACTATTCCCTGGTCGAGACCCGCAAAAGGATCGTCGAGCTGACCAAGCTCTTCGTCCTCTCCACGGTAGCCATCATCGGGTTCCTCTCGCTGGCGATCTCGCTCGTCATGCTGAAGTTCGTCAAGAAGCCGCTCAGCCGCGTGGCGGAGAACATGGCGAAGGTTTCGGCCGGTGACCTCTCGGTCCGGATGACCTCGCAGGGCAAGGACGAGATCGGGCGCCTGATCGTGAGCTTCGACTCCATGGTGGGGCGCCTGGACTCTGCCAAAAAGGAGCTGGAGACCTTTCATTTCCACCAGATGGAGCGGGCGGACCGGCTCGCCTCGGTGGGGGAAATGGCGGCGGGAATCGCCCACGAGATCAAGAACCCGCTCACCGGCATAGCCGCGGCCATCACCGTCATAAAGGACGACTTCGCTCCGGAGGACAGCCGCGTCTCCATCATCAACGAGGTGCTGGAACAGATCTCGCGACTCGACAAGACGGTGAACGACCTGCTCTTCTTTGGCAAGCCGACCGTATCCGAGCCTGCCTGCACCGACATGAACAGCGCGCTCAAGAAGATTCTGGTCTTCGCGGCCCAGCACCGCGGCGGCAAGAACATCGAAAAGCGGCTGGAACTGCAGGACGATCTTCCCACGG
Source organism: Geomonas sp. (assembly GCA_036508065.1). Classification (GTDB taxonomy): domain Bacteria; phylum Desulfobacterota; class Desulfuromonadia; order Geobacterales; family Geobacteraceae; genus Geomonas. The sequence continues at coordinate 1,235 of DATCHY010000296.1, forward strand.
TCTACGTCGATCCCAAGCACATCCAGCAGGTCTTTCTGAACCTGTTCCTGAACGCGGTCCAGGCCATGCAAAACGGCGGCACCCTGACCGTCGGGACTTCGCTGGCCCAAAGCGACGGCGTCGACATGGTCCGGGTCCGCGTCACCGACACCGGCCAGGGGATACCGGCGCAGATCCTGGAAAAGATCTTCACCCCCTTCTTCACCACCAAGGCCCAGGGGACCGGTCTCGGGCTTGCCATAAGCCACCGGTTGATAGAGCAGCACGGCGGGCGGCTTTCCGTGGCGAGCGAGGACGGCAAGGGGACCACCTTCACGGTTGACCTCCCCGCTTTCGGCCCCGAGGCGCAATGCAGGATGGTCGAAGCCGCAGCCGGAGCCGCAGGAAAAGATTCGCCAAGCACCTAGGCCGAGCCAGACTGGAAAGGAACATCACCCCTTTAAGGAGCAGGCATGCGCAAGACAAAGATAATGGTCGTGGACGACGAGCACCTGATCCGCTGGTCCCTGGAGCAGAACCTGAAGAAGCAGGGGTACGAGGTCTGCACTGCCGGGACAGGCGAGGATGCGCTTCGGCTGGCTCGCGAAGAACAGCCTGAGCTGGTGCTCCTCGACTATCACCTTCCCGGCATCAACGGACTCGAGGTGCTGCAGCGGCTCAAGGAGATCGACGAGGATATCCTGGTTATCATGGTGACCGCGCAGGGAGGGCTGGAGACCGCCGTCAACACCATGCGCCACGGTGCCTACGACTACATCAACAAACCGTTCAACCTGGACGAGATGGCGATCGTCATCAGGAAGGCGCTGGAGACCTCGGACCTGCGCCGCGAGGTGGTGCAGCTCAGGAGCGAGCACAAGAAGCAGGGACCGCCCAAGATCCTTGGCAACTCGAAACACATGAAGAACGTGCTGGAGATGATGGCCAAGGTCGCCAAGAGCGACGCCTCCACCGTGCTGGTGCAGGGGGAGTCGGGGACCGGCAAGGAGCTGGTCGCCAAATGGATCCATTACGAGTCGGCCCGGGCCGATAAGCCTTTCGTGGCGATCAACTGCGCCGCGGTACCTTCCACGCTTCTGGAGAGCGAGCTCTTCGGCCATGAGAAGGGGGCCTTCACCGACGCCAAGACCTCCAAGAAGGGGCTCTTCGAGCTGGCCGACGGCGGCACCGTGTTCCTGGACGAGATCGGCGACATGGAGGTCGGGATGCAGGCGAAACTGCTCCGCTTCCTCGAGGACCGGACCTTTCGGCGCATCGGCGGGGTCAAGGTGATGCCTGTCGACGTGAGGATCATCTCTGCCACCAACAAGGATCTCCTGAAGGCGATCGAGGACAAGATCTTCAGGAACGACCTGTACTACCGGCTCCAGGTGATCCCGATCTTCCTGCCGTCGCTGCGCGAGCGCAAGGACGACATCCTGGTGCTGGCCAACTACTTCATCGACATGTTCACCAAGGAGTTCAACAAGCCGATGAAGGGGATCTCCAGCATGGCGGAGAAGCTCCTGGTCGAGTACAGCTGGCCCGGCAACATCCGCGAGCTGAAGAACGTGATCGAGCGTGCCATCATCCTTGGCAACGACGAGAACCTGCTGCTGGAGAACCTGCCGCTCGAGATCGTCGCCAAGGCGTCCCAGGTATCGGTGCCGATGGCGACCTTCAAGCTCCCGCCCGAGGGGATAGACATCGAGGAGGTGGAGCGGGAGCTGATCAAGCAGTCGCTGGAGATCACGGACTGGAACCAGTCCAAGGCCGCCAAGAAGCTGAACCTCGGCATAGACGCCTTCCGCTACCGGATGAAGAAGTTCGGCTTCCTCAAGTAAGGCAAAGGCAAACCGTCGCACACGGATTAGACGGGAACGAACGGATAAAGGCAGATAAACCAGTCTTTTGGGGTACCCCAAAGCTTTGGTTTGATCTGCCTTTATCTTTTCTGCCGGCGTAAATCCGCGTGCCAGATTTTGACTTTAGGGTAAACCCGAAGGCCCGGCCTTACCTGCGTTTATCCGTTCGTTTCCGTTACATCCGTGTGCTGGTTTTGACTTGTTTTTACAGCCTCACCAGCTCGTACTGCCTGCTCCCCAGCCCGATCTTCTCCGCATGCTCCAGCTGCACCTCCCAGTCGATCTCCGGATGCACCCCGCGGAACTTGTCGCCGCCGGGCTCGAAGCCGCTGGACAGGGCGGTATCGAGGTTCCCCCGGGCGTTGTTGACCAGGTCGGCGCTGGCCTGGTCGAGCGCCACCGGGTCGGTGGAGGCGCAGATCCCGATGTCGTTTACGATCGGCGCATCGGCATGGCCGTAGCAGTCGCAGGCGGGCGAGACCTGGGTGATGAAGTTCAGAAACAGGGTCTTGCCGCTCTTGCCGGCGACGGCACCCTTGGCGTACTCCGCCATCTTGCGCATGACCAGCGAAGAGCTCTCGTTCCACTGGACGTTGATCGCCTTCTTGAGGCAGGAGGTGATGCAGCGGCCGCAGCCGACGCAGGCCTGCGGATCTATCTGCGCCTTCCCTTCCAGGATCGCAATCGCAGCATGGGCGCAGGATTTGAGGCAGACGGCGCAGCCGCTGCAGAGTTTCTGCGCCACCTTGGGTGCCACGGTTGAGTGCTGCTGCATCTTCCCGGATCTGCTGGAACATCCCATGCCGAGGTTTTTCAGGGTGCCGCCGAAGCCGGTCAGCTCGTGGCACTTGAAATGGGATACCGCCACCAGGGCATCGGCCTCCACGATTTCGGCGCCGATGGAGACCGTCTGCAGGATCTCGCCGTCGATCCGCACGTCGACCGCGGTGTGGCCCCGGAGGCCATCGCACATGATGAGCGGTGCGTCCACCACGGCGTAGGCGAAGCCGTTTTCTATGGCGCAGCGCAGCGCCGAGGCGGCTTCCTTGCGCTCTCCCGGATACAGGGTCGACGAGTCGGTCAGAAATGGACTGGCGCCGCACCCCTTGATCTCATCCACCACGCGGCGCACGAAGATGGGGCGCACGAAGGTGTGGTTACCCTTCTCCCCGAAGTGCACCTTCACCGCGACCAGGTCTCCCGGTGAGAGCCGGTCGGCCAGGCCCGCCTCCCGCATCAGTCTGCCGATCTTGGCAAAGAGGTTTTCCCGGGCACCGGCCCGCATATCCGCGAAAAATACCTTGCTGGACATAAGTTTCTCCCGTCGTATCAGTGTTGAACAGCTTGAGAGTGGTACCATATATCTGGATCCATTTCAACCCGCGTCAAGTTTTTCTTGCTCTGAACGCAAAATGTGTTATTTATTAAAAATTAATAGCCGGTGAACGGGAGTGGCGGATGATAGAGTATGACGAGCGGGAGCTCTGGGTTCTGGGGCTCGGCGATAAGATCGATAGAGGGGCAGTGGTCTGCAGTTACCTGGCCGCGGGGGGGTACCGCGGCAGGACGGCGAAGCTGGCCGAGTTCGCCGCGTGTACACCGCTCGCGATCCTGCTGGACATTTCGCCCTGGTCGGACGACGGCTGGGGGATAATGCTCGCCTTGAAGGGGGATCCGGCCACCCGGGACATTCCGATCCTGCCGGTTTATCTGAGCGAGGCGGGGCAGGTCGGTGAGGTCTTCCGGGTCGCGGGCTTTTTCACCCTGCCGATCGACGAGGCGTATCTCTCGAAGAGGCTGCGACAATTCGGTCTCACCGACGACTCCGAGGATTACGATCTGCAGGCCATGCTGGTTTCGCGCAAGGGGGAAGAACTGCTGGAGCGAGCGATCGGGAATCTCGGCTTCGAGGTGGTCAACGCGTATACCGGTAAGGAGGCGGTGGCGCTTGGCACTATTACCCACCCCTATATGGTTTTCTGCTCCCTGATGCTCCCCGACCTGACGGCCTTCGAGCTTCTGGAGCGCTTCCGTCTCTACCCGCAGACACGCAACATCCCATTTTTCGTGCTTTTGAAGGACACCATGAAGGAAGGCGAGCGCGTCGCCATGAGCCGCGGGGTGGATCACCTGGTCAGGAAGAACTGGCTCTCCCGGGACGAGTTTCTCTCGTACTTTAAAAAAGCTGAAAAACCGTGAACCGTGAACCGTGAACCGTGAACCGTGAACCGTGAACCGTGAATGGTGAATGGTGAATGGTGAATGGTGAATGGTGAATGGTGAATGGTGAAAAAACCTTCCGTTCACCTTTCGCGGTTTTATTCACCATTCACTATTCACCTTTCACGGTTTTATTCACCATTCACATGTTCTCAATAGGTTATCCCAGCGTAAAAATCCTGCAGGAATTGACGCTGATTTTTGGTCATGACCCCCCTCACATCGATCTCCGATAGAATGCGCCAAATGATCCCCAGTTCGCTGAAGACCCGGAGCACCGCCGATAGCTTGTGCCGGGAACCATTCTCGTCACCTCCCAGGCAACCCTTCACCAGTTCCTCGGTGAACATGGACAGCCTGGCAATTTCGTGATGCGTCGCGTTGACTGCAATCGGGGTAATTTCGTCATCTGTCGTCATATGCCTTCTCCAGTCCGCTAGCTGCGTGGATCCCTATCGGTCCGCCGCTGTATCCCTCTGTTTTCGGATTTCCCGCCTTCGTCCCGTGTTGCTCCACCGGCCCAGCCTCGATGAGCTGCGGGTTGTCTGACCCTAAGGCGCACTAAATGGGCGTGGTGGTGTCATATGATTTTTCGGCAAAATGTCCCGAAAGTTTAGCACTAGATGAAACTTTTTTTCCCTGGTAAATAACGCGCAGTTGTCCGAGGGAACCGGAGAGGTTGGCCCCTTCCGAGCAGGGAGAGACACGAACTCTATTTGATGTGACCCCTGTCACATACAATTCATTAGAATGGTGCTATCCTCTCACGAAATCTGTGCAGCGCTTCGATACACGACAATACTAAAACCTCCGCGAGGAAGTGACGGAAAACCTATTGGGTCTCACTGAGACAGCCGGGTCGCCGAAATATCAATTTGATATAAGGCCCCGGCTTTTTTGCGTCCGCGGCCGGGTAAAAAGCGCCGTTGGCGACAAAAGGCAAGGGGGATTGTTATGACAAAAACAGCCGTTTCTGGAAAAGCTGAAACATGTGCAAGGAATTTTTGTTTTGCAGTTTTGCTGGCGGCGCTCGCTTTGGCGGGACATCTCGCCAGCCCCGCGGCTGAAGCCGCCGAGGCAAGCCTGTCCTGGGTGCAGCCGAACAGCAATACCGACGGGACGCCTATCGACCTGGCCGGGTACCTGCTTTACCTGGGAAACGCTCCCGGAAGCTATCAGCAGAGCGTGGATATCGGCAATCAGACCAGCCACACACTGGTGGGCCTGAGCGAAGGAGCGACCTACTATTTCGCGGTTACCGCCTATGACACAGGGCGCAATGAGAGCGCGTTCTCCAATGAGGTGAGCAAGAGCTTCCCTGCAGCGCCACCCAGCTATGTTATCCCTGGCCCAGGCGACCCTGCCCCGCGCGACGGGATATTCACCTTGGCCCCGGGCAAGACCTCCCCCGATTTGACCGATGTGCAGCGTGCACTCATGATATCCATCGGAAACATCGCTCCAACTGCGTCGGACCTGGCCCACGGCGATATCGCACCGCTTGCTGCGGGTAGACCTGGTGGCGATGGCAGGATCGACACCTATGACGTCATCGGCATCCTGCGCATGTCAGTGGGGCTGCTGTGAAGACGCAGTTGGAGCGATGTTTCCGATGGATATCATGAGTGCACGCT
>DATCHY010000297.1:0-2452 GCA_036508065.1 Geomonas sp.
CTGGAGAGCGGAACGGTCTTCTTCGAGGCGAAGGCCGGGCCCTACCTGCCGCTTTCGGAGCCGGAGAAAGCCGGCTTCGCCCCCGAGGAAGGCTCCCCTGAAGCCGCGGCATACCTGGAGCGGCTCACCGCTCTCTTCAGCTAGCATGCGGCTCTCCCTGCTGATCACCCTGACACTGCTCGTTCTCTGTGCGGCATCGGCCCACGCCGCCCCTCCCCGTCCGCGCCCCTACAGCGGCTGCGGGGTGCTGGCGCTGCGGCAGGTTCCCGGCTCCGAAAAGCAGCCGGTCGCCGTTTACGCCGAGCCGGGGCTGCAAAGGATCGCCGAACTGGAGATCCCGGCGCTGCCGCGGCTGGGCGGCAGCCGGCAGGAGCCGCTGGTCGCGGTCAGCGCCGGCAAAGGTGGCTGGCTCCGGCTCTGCTACGACGACGCCGGCCGCGAGGGGTGGACCGAGCTGCTGCGCCGCTGGGATTACCTCCCCTGGCAGGAGTTCCTCCCGGGACGAACGGTCCGGATGTTCCCCGGCATGAAAAAGGGGCTCTATACCCTGAGGGGTGAGCCGCGCGAAGGGAGTCCCGAAAGGGGGATCCTGCGCCGGGACCAGGCGGTCCTGGTGCTCCAGGTCGAGGACGACTGGGCGCGCCTGCAGTCGCCGCCCGGCTGGCTCAGGTGGCGCGACCGCGACGGGCGGCTCACCGTCTCCCCCTAGCCGACCCGGAGAATAAACGTTGACATCCCCCCCCCTACGTGCTATTCGAAATCCATGCATACTAACTGTGTTACATACGGTGGCAGAGTCCACCCAGCAGCAGCGGCGGCGGCCAGACCATAACAGAGCCGCCACTGCTGATTCAGAAATCAAGATTTTGACTGAAGGCCGTGGGGGACTCCCGCGGCCTTTTTCCGTTACTTTCGCCAAAGGCCGAAAACGATTTTGAATATTTTTGAACCTTGAACTTCGAACTTTGAACTACGTTTTTTATGGGGGAATGAGATGCGCAACGAGATTGTCGCTCCCGGCGCGGGAGAGCTGACCTACGAGATCAGGAACATCGTCACCGTCGCCGAGAAGGTGCAGCACTTCGGGGTGAAGATCAACTGGGAGAACATTGGCGACCCGATCGTCAAGGGTGAGATCATCCCGGCCTGGATGAAGGAGATCGTGGCGGCCGAGGCGATGAACGACGACAGCTACGCCTACTGCCCGACCCGCGGCGTGCTGGAGACGCGCGAGTTCGTCTGCGACATCACCAACAAAAGGGGGGGCGCGCAGATTACGCCCGACGACATCATCTTCTTCAACGGCCTGGGTGACGCCATCGCCAAGGTGTACGGAAACCTCAGGCCCGAAAGCCGGGTGCTGATGCCCTCCCCCACTTACACCACCCACTCCATCGGGGAAGCGGCCCACGCCAACGCGACGCCGGTCTGCTTCCGGCTGAAGCCCAAGGACAACTGGTACCCCGACATGGAGGACCTGGAGAACCACGTCAAGTACAACCCGCAGATCTCCGGGATCATGATCATCAACCCGGACAACCCGACCGGGATGGTCTACCCGCCGGAACTCCTGAAAAGGATCGTCGCCATCGCACGGGCCCACGACCTGTTCCTGATCGTGGACGAGGTGTACAGCAACATCGTGTACAACGGCGAGCACACCGTGCCGATCTCCGACCTGGTCGGTGATGTGCCGGCCATCGCCATGAAGGGGATCTCCAAGGAACTTCCCTGGCCCGGTTCCCGGTGCGGCTGGATCGAGGTCTACAACGGCAACCGTGACCCGCGCTTCAAGAAGTACATCAACTCCATCCTTTCCTCCAAGATGAACGAGGTCTGCTCCACCACGCTGCCGCAGCGCTGCCTGCCGGCCATCATGCGGCACCCGAACTACCAGGTCTACCTGCAGGAGAGGATCGCCCGCTACCAGCGGATGAGCAACATCACCTACGACGCCCTGAAAAAGGTGCCGGGTCTCGCGGTGAACCGGACCAACGGCGCCTTCTACATGGCGGTTTCCTTCCAGGACGGCGTGCTGAACCAGCACCAGTCCCTCCCGATCGAGAACGCCGAGGTGCGGGAACTGGTGGAGGGGATCGTCAACGCGCCGGGGGTGGCGCCGGACAAGCGCTTCGTCTACTACATACTGGCCCACACCGGTATCTGCATGGTGCCGCTCTCCTCCTTCAACACGAGCCTGCTAGGCTTCAGGGTCACGCTGCTGGAGCGGGACGAGGAGCAAGGCAGGAGGATCTACAGCATCCTCACCGAGAAGATCGCCGCCTATCTGGCATCCTGATAGCACCGTTTCCCAAAGCCCCGCCGGCACAGGCGGGGCTTTTCTTTTGCGCAAGCGCAGGCGCCGGAATTGACTTTTGACGCGCAATTTGTTATCCACGAAGCTGGCGTCCTCATTATTTCCGCTACCAGAGGTTCCTGATGTCCCCGACTT
>DATCHY010000298.1:0-8120 GCA_036508065.1 Geomonas sp.
ACCTAATAATTATGTAGTATCATTGTTCAGTGATTTATGGACGATTAAGGCTCTATGACAGAGACGCTTCTTCTTTAGTTTTGGTACGGTTGCGGCCCAAACACGGATTTACGACATATCAAGCTGGACTGGGTACTAGGTCATAATGTTACACATCATGACAAAACTGCGCAGTTGTTGGGATTGTTTAATCTTTACGGCCTCCCTCGCGGAACCGGACAACAGTATCATTTCGGAGGTTTATCAGTATACATCTTTTTTCCGGATCCCGTAAACATCGTGGCACGACAACTGTATACACCTTCGCCTGATAGTAGCCGTCGGCGCCAGGCGGACGCGGCTACAGTTGAACGTCCCTCCCCCTTCAAGGGGAGGGACGTTTCCGGCCACTGAAGAGTAGCACTAGTTAGATTATCCAATGAAAAAGGGAGCTCGGCACATGGCAGTTTCACGAAGAGAATTTCTGCAGGGGGGGGCGCTGGCAGCGGCACTGGCCCTCTCCAGCGGCAAGGCGGAGGCGGGGGTCGATTCCCCCGAGATGCGGACCAAGGGGCTCAAAAGCTCGACCACCATCTGCCCGTTCTGCGCGGTCGGTTGCGGCCTGGTGGTGCACACCAAGGGCGGCAAGGTGGTCAACATCGAGGGGGACACCGAGCACCCGATCAACCAGGGGGCACTCTGCTCCAAGGGGAGCGCGCTCTTCCAGGTGGCCAACAACGAGCGGCGCCTGCAGAAGGTGATGTACCGCGCCCCGGGGAGCAACAAGTTCGAGGAGAAGTCCTGGGACTGGACGCTGGAGCGGATCGCGCAGCGGATGAAGGAAACCCGCGACGCCAGCTTCAAGGCGCGCGAGGTGAACAAGAAGGACTCCAAGGAATACCTGGTGAACAGGACCGAGGGGATGGCCTTTCTGGGCGGCGCGGGCCTCGATAACGAGGAGTGCTACCTCTGGAGCAAGTTCGCCCGCTCCATGGGGGTCGCGAACCTGGAACATCAGGCCCGAATATGACACTCCGCTACAGTCGCCGGTCTGGCGGCTTCGTTTGGACGTGGGGCAATGACGAACCATTGGATAGATTTGAAGAACAGCGACGCCATCCTCGCCATCGGATGCAACCCTGCTGAAAACCACCCGATCTCCTTCAAGTGGATCGAGCAGGCTCTGGACAACGGCGGCAAGCTCCTCGCCGTGGACCCGCGCTTCACCAGGACCGCCTCCAAGGCGGACCACTACGCGCAGATCCGGCCCGGGACCGACATCGCCTTTCTGGGCGGCATGATCAACTACGCCCTGGAACATGACCTGATCCACGAGGAGTACGTCCGGGAGTACACCAACGCCTCCTTCATCGTGGGCGAAAAATACGATTTCGAGGAAGGGCTCTTCTGCTCCTTCGATGATCAGGAAAAAACCTACGACCTGAAGGCCTGGGCCTACGACGCGGACGGGTCCGGTGTTCCCAGGCGCGACATGAGCTTGAAGGACCCGCGCTGCGTCTACCAGCAGATGAAGAAGCACTTCTCCCGCTACAACGTGGACATGGTCTGCTCCATAACCGGCACCAGGAAGCAGGACTACCTGGCGGTCACCAAGGCCTTCTGCGCCACCGGGCGCCCCGACAAGGCGGGGACCATCCTGTACGCGATGGGAATCACCCAGTCGACCCACGGCACCCAGAACGTGCGCGCCACCGCGATGCTGCAGATGCTCCTGGGCAACATCGGCATCGCCGGCGGCGGCGTCAATGCGCTGCGCGGCGAGAGTAACGTCCAGGGCTCCTCCGACTACGGCCTGCTGTTCCACCTGCTGCCGGGGTATCTCAAGTCCCCCGAGTTCGACAACGTGGACCTGAAGAGCTACCTGGAGAAGTGGACCCCGAAGACCAAGGACAAAAAGAGCGCCAACTGGTGGGGCAACACCCCGAAGTACACGGTGAGCCTCCTGAAAGCCTGGTACGGCGTGCATGCGACGCCGGAAAACGGTTTTTGCTACGACTACCTCCCCAAGAGAAGCGGCAACTACTCCTTCATGAAACTGATGGAGAAGATGGGCAAGGGGGAACTGCAGGGGCTGGTCTGCATGGGGCAAAACCCCGCGGTGGGCGGACCCGATTCGCTGAAAACCCGCGAGGCGCTCGGGAAGCTCAAGTGGCTCGTCACGGTGGACCTCTGGGAGACCGAGACCTCGATCTTCTGGAAGCGCCCCGGCGTGAACCCCAAGGATATCCAGACCGAAGTGTTCATGCTGCCGGCCGCCTCCTCCGTGGAGAAGGAAGGGTCGATCTCCAACTCCGGGCGCTGGGCTCAGTGGCGCTACAAGGCGGTCGAGCCGCTGGGCGATTCCAGGAGCGACCTCTGGATCATCGACAAGTTCGCCAAGAACATGAAGAAGGCGTACGCCAGGGGCGGGGTATTCCCCGAGCCGATCACCAGGCTTGCCTGGAACTACGGCGGCGGGGAGGAGCCCGAGGTGCACCTGGTGGCCAAGGAGATCAACGGCTACTTCACCCGCGACACCACCATCGTCGACAAGGACAAGACCCTGGAGTTCAAGAAGGGCGACCAGGTCCCGATGTTCAAGTACCTGCAGGACGACGGCTCCACCGTGTCGGGGTGCTGGATCTACTGCGGCTCCTACACCAAGGACGGGAACCAGATGGCGCGCCGCGACGCGACCGACCTCCCGAACAAGCTCGGCATGTTCCCCAAGTGGTCCTGGTGCTGGCCTGTGAACCGCCGCATCATCTACAACCGCGCCTCCGTCAACCCGGACGGCGTGCCGTTCAACCCGAACCGGGCCGTCATCGCCTGGGACGCGCTGGAGAAGAAGTGGAAGGGTGACGTGCCGGACGGTCCCTGGCCTCCGATGCGCGACGACAAGGAAGGGAAATACCCCTTCATCATGGTCCCCGAGGGGCACGGCCGCCTCTACGCCCTCGACATGAAGGACGGACCCTTTCCCGAGCACTACGAGCCGATCGAGAGCCCGGCCAAGAACCTGCTCTCCCGCGTGCAGTCGAGCCCCGCGGTCAAGATCCCGGCCAACATGTCGAGCGACACGACCAAGTACCCGTACGTCGGCACCACCTACCGGATGACGGAGCACTGGCAGGCCGGCGCCATGACCCGGAGCCTTCCCTGGCTGGTGGAGCTGGTCCCCACCATGTTCGTGGAGATCTCCGAGACGCTCGGGCGGACCAAGGGGATAGGCAACGGCGACCAGGTCCGCATCACCACGGAAAGGGGCTCCATCCAGGCGGTGGCGCTCGTCACCGCGCGCCTGAAGCCGTTCAACGTGCAGGGAAAGATGGTCGAGCAGGTGGGGCTTCCCTGGCACTTCGGCTACGCGGGGCTTGCCACCGGGGACTCCGGCAACGTCCTGACTCCGTCGGTCGGCTGCGCCAACACCAGCATCCCCGAGTTCAAGGCATTCCTCTGCAACATCGAGAAAGGGGGTAAGCGCGCATGAGCGAAGTGACTGATTTTTCCAAGGCGAAGGCCTTTCTGATCGACATGACCAAGTGCACCGGCTGCCGCGGCTGCCAGGTCGCCTGCAAGCAGTGGAACCAGCTTGACGCCGAGAAGACCAGCTTCTTCTCCGGCGAAGGGTACCAGAATCCGCCGCTCATGTCGGAGCACACCTTCACCCGGATCAAGTTCCGGGACTACCAGAAAAACGGCGAGAACGAGTTCGCCTTCTACAAAGAGATGTGCATGCACTGCAACGAGCCGGCCTGCGCCTCGGTCTGCCCGGTAGGCGCCTTCAAGAAGACCAAAGAAGGGCCGGTCACCTACGACGCCGGCCGCTGCATCGGCTGCCGCTTCTGCATGGTCGCCTGCCCGTTCGGGGTGCCCAAGTACGAGTGGAGCAAGGCCTTCCCGCTGGTGAAGAAGTGCACCGGCTGCTACTCCCGGATCAAGGAGGGGAAAAAGCCCGCCTGCGCCACCACCTGTCCCTCGGCCATCACCTACGGCAACCGCGGCGACATGATCAAGGAGGCCTCGCGGCGCATAGCGGCGCGCCCCGAGAAGTACCTGAAGAAGCTGTACGGCGAGGAAGAGGCGGGCGGCACGAGCGTCATCTACCTGACCGCGCTCCCATTCGACGAGCTCGGCTTCAAGCACGTCACCAAGCGGCCGCTTCCCTCCTACACCTGGCAGGCGCTGCGCCTGGTGCCGGGGATCTTCCTGACCGTGGGGGGCTCCCTCTCGCTTCTTTCCTGGTTCACCCACAGAAAGGAGAGGCTGAAGAAGGAAGAGGAACAAAGAGATGCCGGCACCACGCCGAAGGAGGGGAGGTAAATGACCGCCGCGAAAATTGTCTACAGAGAAGTAATGGGATACCACAACTTCGTCAAGTTCCTGATAGTGCTGGTGGCGATGGCGGCGATCGCCTCGACGGTCCGCTTCATCTTCGGCCTCGGGGTGACCACCAACCTGAACGACACCTTCCCCTGGGGCTTATGGATCTCCTTCGACGTGGTGACCGCCGTGCCGCTTGCGGCCGGCGCCTTCACCCTCGGGGCGATCGTGCACTGCTTCCACATCAAGAAGCTGGAGCCGTTGGTGCGGCCTGCCATCGTCACCGGGTTCCTCGGTTATTCGCTGGTCTGCGTGGGACTTCTGCTCGACCTGGGCCAACCGCAGCGCGGCTGGCACACCATGGTCTACTGGAACCCGCACTCCCCGATGTTCGAAGTTTCCATGTGCATCATGGCGTACACGACCGTGCTCTTTCTGGAGTTTCTCTCGCCGGTCTGCGAGAAGTTCGGCTATCACCTGCCGCTGCGCCTTTTGCGCACGGTCGAGATGCCGCTGGTCGTTGCCGCAGCGGCCATATCCACCCTGCACCAGTCCTCACTGGGGACCTTCTTCCTGATCGCCGTGGACAAGCTCCACGCGCTCTGGTACAACCCGCTGCTCCCTTTGCTGTTCTGGGTGTCGGCCATGTGCGCCGGCATTTCCATCATCATCGTCGAGGCGACCATGAGCCACAAGTGGATGGGGCAGCCCGATGAAAGCGAGCTCCTGGAGACCCTGGCGAAGATACTTCCCTATGTGTTGACCGTCTATCTCTCGATCCGGCTCTTCTCGCTCTTCGCCCTCACCGAGGGGCCGCTTTTCGACCGTCCGGTGCTCGTTGCGCTCTTTGCCGCCGAGATGCTGGCGGGAGTCCTCGCCCCGCTGGTCATGCTGATGAACTACGGGGTGCGCGAGCACAACAGGCTCCGATCCACCGCGGCCTGGCTGGTGATCTTCGGGGTGGTCCTGAACCGATTCAACGTCTCCATGTTCGGGATGATGGCGAAGGGGACCATGTACTATCCCTCCTTCATCGAGAGCGTCGTCACCATAGGGATCATCGCGGCCCACGTGCTCTTCTTCGTACTGATCGCCAAGTATTTCCCGATCTTCGAGCACCACCCCGAGACCGTGGACTACTCCCTGCCGGACACCTTTCACAAGACCGGCAAGGGGCACGCCGTTGGCAGCGCGCTCACAAGCGAAACGTAAGGGCCTCACCACAGAGGTACACGGAGGAACACACAGAGGCACACAGAGGAAAACAACCAAGTAAGGTTGGAACTACCAAACAAACCAAAATCTTTTCGCCACAAAAAGGCACAAAAGGCGCAAAAAAAATCTTCAAGCTTTTAAGCTTTTGTGCGTTTTGTGGCCAATTTTTCATTTTTTGGTTTTGCAGGCAAGAATTAAACCGGACAGCGCTGTGTTTTAAACAAAAAGACGTCGCCCTTTGGCTAAAGGTTTCCTCTGTGTGCCTCTCTTTTCCTCTGTGTCCTCTGTGGTAAGGCTCTGTAATTAGGCTTTTGATTGTATTTCATTCAAGGAGTTGCATGTGGCAACTAAGATTTACAGTTTCAGCAAAGGGATCATGGAACCGGAAGAAGGGGAGCTCGTGCGCGAGTTCCCCCTCGTCCTGCACGTGAACGGTCGCGAGCTCGCCACCCTGATCGCCTCACCCCACGACCTGCGCTTCCTGGTGGCAGGATTCCTGCGGCTGCAGGGCTTCGTCGAGTCGGTACACGACTTCCTGGCGCTTTCCGTGTGCAACGATTTCGGGGCCGCGAGCGTCACCATCCGGGGAGAACTCCCGGAGCGCCTGAAGCCGGTCCTCACCTCCGGATGCGGCACGGGCATCAGTTTCAACCTGCCTCAGGTGACGCAACATAGGAGAGTGCCCGGTGTGCACGATCCCGAATCGGTGTTTGCTCTCATGGACGAGCTGGCACGCAAGTCCGAGGGGTACCAGAGCCACGGCGGCATGCACTCCGCCGGGGTAGGGGAGGACACGCTCCTATTGCATGCCGAGGACCTCGGACGTCACAACACCATCGACCGGATCGCCGGCGAGGCTCTTCTCAAGGGGATATCTCTTGCCGGGAAGATTCTCGTCACCTCCGGGCGCGTCTCCACCGAACTGGTGGCGAAGGCTTCCCTGCTCGGCATCGAGGTGATCGCCTCGCGCACTTCGCCCACCGACATGGCCGTGAAGATGGCGGACCAGGCGGGGATCACCCTGATCGGTTACGTAAAGGCCGAGCGCTTCAAGGTCTACACGCACCCGGAGGGAATCTCGGTCGCCTCGCAGAAGGGGAAGATCCCCGGCGTTACCGGCGTCATCCTCGCCGGCGGGGCTTCGAGCCGGATGGGAAGCAACAAGGCGCTCCTACCGCACAAAGGGGGGCGCTTCATAGAAAGCATCTACCGGGAGCTGAGCGAGATCTTTGCCGAGGTGATACTCGTCACCAACACCCCGGAGCAGTACCATTTTCTTCCCTGCCGGAAAGTGCCCGACCTGTTCGAGGGAATGGGGGCGCTGGCGGGAATCCACGCGGGTCTGGCCCAGAGCACAAACCCCGCGGTCTTCACCGTCGCCTGCGACATGCCGCATCTCGATCCCTGGCTCATCAGGCACATCGCCAACCGTGGGACGGGGTGCGACATCGTGCTGCCGCGCAGCGAGTTCGGCTACGAGCCGCTGCACGCGCTGTACCGGGAGGGTTGTCTCCCCGTCATGGAGCAGTGCCTCCTGAAGGGAGAGAGAAGGATCGTCTCCATCCTGCCGCAGTTGCGGGTGCGCGAGATAGCTGCCGCCGAAGTGGCGCGCTTCGATCCCAGCTTCGATTCATTCAGCAACATCAACACGCCGCAGGAGTATTACGACCTGAGAAACGGCACCAAGGCACAGCCGTCAGCGGACAGGATCGAACCCGAGGCGACGGCACAAAAAGCGCAAGCATAGACCAAGAAAAGTCAAGAGCCTGAACACAGAGGACACAGAGGCTTTCACAAAGGACACAGAGGGAAACTCAACCGGGAGAAACTAGATTTAGAATCTTAAAATCACGGCTATCCTGACAACTCCCAATTCTAATTCAGCCGTAGGGTGGGCCGTGCCCACCGAAAACCGATGCCAGGGCACCCGCCAGGGATGCCCCTGCAGAATCGGTGTTGTAGGGATATCCCTTGCGGGTATCCAGACCGACGCTGATCGGTGGGCACGGCCCACCCTACGCTATCTGATTGTTGACCTGATTTTGTAATGCTGAATAGTTACGTTTTTTCTAGTTTTACTCTTTACCGCAAAGACGCAAAGGACGCGAAGAAAATCTTTTTTAGACAGAACTTTCTGAGTACCGCCTTGTTTTTGGTTCTCTTGGTTTCTTTGCGCCCTTTGCGTCTTTGCGGTGATGATTGTTTTTTTCGGGAAAGCCTCTGAGTTGGCCACGGCAACAGGGCGACCCACCGGGTCGCCCCTACATTGTTGAGGTTGAGCAATGCGTCTGGCGAAAGGTTATTTTCGCGTGCACGCTCTATTACGGTTTTTGGAGTCAAAGGAGAAATAAATGTTCGGATTCGGAATGCCAGAAATGATCATAGTGCTCGTTATCGCCCTCGTAGTCGTCGGTCCCGCCAAGCTCCCGCAGCTGGGTCAGGCCCTGGGGAGCAGCATCAAGAATTTCAAGAAGGCCTCGACAGGGGAGGATGTGGTGCAGTTGAACGAGGAAACAAAAGCGTAGTAGATGCGTTTACTCAAGGTAATAAGGCCCGCAGGCTCGATGCTTGCGGGCCTTATTGCGTCTGAATGCAATGGGGAC
>DATCHY010000299.1:0-7766 GCA_036508065.1 Geomonas sp.
CTCCGTATTCTGCACCCACTTTTTGGCATCTGTAATCCGTTTAAAGGTAGCTGTCTGTGGGGGGAATCCTTTCAGCCGGACCTTGACCTGGTAACTTTTCTCGCCCGTATTTGAGATACGTTCTACGATGGCAGCCATTGCAGAAACCTCCTTAAACAGTAGTTAAACCAGCCCGAACCCATCAGTGGATACACAATCCCACGCTGTAAATGAATTATATCAGCAATATCATGGCATTACAAATATAAATCAGAACCATGGGACATTACCGGGACAAAATTTTTTCTAAACGGCTATTTTATGTGGTTTTACAGCTAAGGAACAGTTGCCAGATATTGCCATGATTTGTGGCGATTTGTCCCACCAGTGTCCCATCGGGACAATATACAACGAAAAAGGGACCTAGTCAATCACGACTAAGCCCCTTATTTATTCAATTATATTCGATTGTTAGTGTTGGTGCCCGGAGCCGGAATCGAACCGGCACGACTGTTAGGTCGAGGGATTTTAAGTCCCTTGCGTCTACCAATTCCGCCATCCGGGCCTTTACCGGTAATCCGGCTGCTACAGGTTGTTCACCCGCTCCCGCAAGTCCTTGCCGGTCTTGAAAAACGGGGTCTTCTTGGACGGGATGCTGACGATCTCGCCGCTCTTCGGGTTCCTCGCCTCGCGCGGTTCCCGATCCCTGATGGTGAAGCTGCCGAAACCGCGAATCTCCACCTTGTCGCCGGAGGTTAACGCCTCGCTCATGGCGTCGAAGACCATCGATACTACCGCCTCCGAATCCTTGCGCGTCAGGACGCCGCGCACTTCCACCAGCCTGTCAATCAGTTCGCTCTTTGTCATGTACACACCTCAAATTCAGCTAATAAATTACTCATTCGGCGAAAGTGACGAGTCGTCCTATTCTTCGGTGCTCTTTTTCAGCTTCTCTTTCAGCAGATCGCCGAAGCTGGAAGTAGCCTCACCCTGAGCTCCCATGTACGATGCGAGTTCTGCCTTGTCGATGGCGGTCTGCAGGGATTTTATCGAGAGGGCAATCTTCTTCTCGACCATGTCCACGCTCAGCACAACTGCCTCGAGCTCGTCGCCTACGTTGGCGAAGTCCTTCGGTGTTGCGACCTTCTCGTGGGAGAGCTCGGAGACATGCACCAGCCCTTCGATCCCTTCCTCGATCTCGAGGAATACGCCGAAGTCGGTCACGGAGGTGACGCGGCCTTTAACCCTGGAGCCGGGACGGTAACGTCTCGGGATCTCGTCCCAGGGATCGGGCACGAGCTGCTTGATGCCGAGCGACAGCCTCTCGTTCTCGACGTCGATGTTGAGAACGACAGCCTGCACGGTCTGGCCCTTGGTGAACAGCTCGCCCGGGTGCTTGACGCGCCTGGTCCAGGAGATGTCGGAAACGTGCACCAGGCCGTCGATGCCGTCCTCGATGCCGATGAAGACGCCGAAGTCGGTGATGTTCTTGATCTGCCCCTCGATCTTGGTGCCGACCGGATAACGCTCGCCGATCACGGTCCAGGGGTTCACCTCGGTCTGCTTCAGGCCGAGAGAGATTCTGCGGTTGCCCGGGTCGACGCCGAGGATGACTGCTTCCACCTCTTCGCCGGTCTTGAGGAGCTCCGACGGGTGACGTACCCTTCTGGTCCAGGACATCTCGGAAACGTGCACCAGACCTTCGATGCCGTCCTCCAGCGAGATGAATGCGCCGTAATCGGTAAGGCTCACCACCTTGCCTGTTACCCTCTCGCCTTCCTGGTAGCGGTCGCCCACGTTCAACCAGGGATCCGGCACGGTCTGCTTGAGGCCGAGGGAGATTTTACCCTTCTCGCGGTCGTACTTGAGCACCATCACGTTCAGCGTGTCGCCCACCTTGACCATCTCGGAGGGATGACCGAGCCTGCCCCAGGACATGTCGGTCACGTGCAGCAGTCCGTCCACGCCGCCCAGGTCGACGAACGCGCCGTACTCGGCGATGTTCTTGACGACGCCCGCGACGATGTCCCCTTCCTTCAGGGTCGCCAGGGTCTCGGTCCTCGCCTTGTCGCGGTCCTCTTCGAGCAGCGCCCGGCGGGAAAGCACCAGGTTGCCGCGCTTGCGGTTCAGCTTGAGGATCTTGAACTGGTAGGTCTGGCCGATGAAACGGTCCATGTTGCCGCCGGGACGAAGGTCGACCTGCGAAGCCGGGAGGAATGCTTCCACGCCGACGTCGACTGTCATGCCGCCCTTCACCTTGCCGGTGATCTTCCCTTCGATGACGCCGCCTTCGCCGGCGGCCGCGATGGCCTCCCACGCTACCTGCGAATCGGCCTTCTTCTTGGAGAGGACCATGTGGCCGCGGATGTTTTCGCCGCGCTCGAAGTAGACGTTCACTTCGTCGCCGACTTTCACCTGCAGTTCGCCGGCCTCGTCAATGAACTCGCCGATGCGGATGCACCCCTCGGACTTGTAACCGACATCGACCAGAACCACGTCCTGCTCGATCTGGACCACCACGCCCTTGACGACTTCGCCGCTCTGCGGCTGCCTCAGGCTGTCCTGGAACATGTCGGCGAACTCGCCCTGCTCCGGCTGCTCAAGCTCCTCGTCAGTATCGTGTAACCGCCTAATTGGCATATCTTTTTTCTTAAACGTCCTTTTTTCGTCACCCATCGAAGCCCGTACCCCCTAAAATAATCTCCATATAAAATCGGCCTAATTTATCACATCTGTGAAAAATTTCAATATATTTTATCTTTATCTATTTCTTCTATCCGATCGAGCACGTCATCGATCAGCCACTTCGGTGTCGAGGCACCCGCGGTGACCCCGACTTTATCCACCCCGGCGAACCAGGCCGGGTCCAACTGGCTGGCCGTCTCGATGTGGTGGGTGCGCCGCAAGAGCTCGCTGCAGACCTGCGCGAGCCGCCTCGTGTTGGCGCTGTTGTACCCCCCGATCACGATCATGCAGTCGACCTTGCCGGCCAGCGCCTTCGCCTCCTCCTGACGCACGGCCGTCGCGTCGCAGATGGTGCGGTAGACCCGGATCTCCCCCGCCTTGGCAAGGCAGGCGGTCACCACGTGCTGCAGGTTCTCGAAGGACTGGGTCGTTTGTGCCACCACCCCGATCTTCGACATCCGGGGGAGCCGCTCCGCTTCCTCGCCGTTTCCCACCACGTAGACCCTGCCGGTAGCGTAGGAGACGATCCCCTGCACCTCGGGGTGATCGGCGTCCCCCACGACGACGACGTCGTAGCCGGCACGCGACAGGCTGGCCACATGCTCCTGCGCCTTTTTCACGAACGGGCAGGTGGCGTCCACGATCTCCAGTTTGCGCCGGACCGCCGCCTCCAGTTCCTTGGCGGCAACGCCGTGGGAGCGTATGATGATGGTGCCGCTCTCCACGTCTTCGACGTCCGAGAGGGTCTTCACCCCCATCTCCTCGAGCCGCTGCACGACCTGTGGCGAATGGATGATCGGCCCCAGGGTGTAGGTCTCCCCACCCTTGTCCGCCGCCTCGAAGGCGAGGTGGGTGGCCCTTTTCACGCCGAAGCAAAAGCCCGCCTGCTTCGCCAGTATCACCTCCATGGTCCCCTCCCCTGCCCGGCTGCGATCCGCTGCCGCACCGTGCGTTCCATGAGCTCCAGCACCTCGTCGATGGAGAGCGCCGTGGAGTCGATCGGGACCGCGTCGGCCGCCTTCCTGAGAGGTGCGTGCTCGCGCCCCTCGTCCTGCCGGTCGCGGCACACCACCTTCTCGATGGTCTCCTCGAGCGTCACCTGCTCGCCGCGGCCGGAGAGCTCCAGGAAGCGGCGCCTGCCGCGCTCCTCGGCGCTCGCGAAGAGGTAAAACTTCACCTCGGCGTCCGGAAAGACCACGGTGCCGATATCGCGCCCCTCGAGGATCACCCCGCCCCGTTCCCCCATGCTGCGCTGCATGGCGAGCAGGGCGTCGCGCACCGGCTTTCTTGCCGAGACGCAGGAGGTGAGAAGCCCCACCTCCTCGCTCCTGATGGCGGCAGAGACGTCCTCTCCGTTGGCCAGCACCCGGCAGGCCCCACCTTCGCGCTCAAAGGAGATGGCGAGCCCCCGGCACAGCTCGGCGAGTCCCGCGTCGTCCTGGCACCCAATCCCTGCGCGCTTAGCCATGAGGGCGACCGCGCGGAACATGGCGCCGGTGTCGATGTGGAGGTAGCCCAGACGCCGCGCCAGCAGTTTGGTGATGCTGCTCTTCCCCGCGCCCGACGGCCCGTCGATGGCAACGATCACCCCGTTCACTCTCACCGCGGCGCTCAACGCGTTACCACCCCGGTGAGGAGTTCCAGAAAGCCGGGAAAGGAGGTGGCGATGCACTCCGTGTCGGAGACGCTGGTCTCCCCCTCGGCGGCAAGCCCCGCGACCAGCATGGACATCGCGATACGGTGGTCGCCGAAGCTCTCGGCGCGGCACCCCTTGAGGCGCGCCGCGCCGGTTATCTCCATGCCGTCCGGGGTCTCGACGACCTCCACCCCGGCGCGCCGCAGGTTCGCCGCCATGGCGGCGATGCGGTCGGTTTCCTTGACCCGCAGCTCGGAGGCCCCGCGCACGACCGTGGTCCCCTTCGCAAGGGAAGCCGCGACGCAGATGGCGGGGAACTCGTCGATGGCGCGCGGCACCAGGGAGCCTGTGATCTCCATCGCCTTCAGCTTGGAGGAGCGGACCCGGATATCGGCGACCGGCTCGCCCGACTGCTCGCGCGGGTTCAACAGTTCGAGATCGCCCCCCATCCCCTTCAGGATGTCGATCACCCCGGTGCGGGTCGGATTGACGCCGACCCCCCGGATCAGGAGTTCGGAATCCGGGACGATCAGTGCGGCGACCATGAAGAAGGCCGCCGAGGAGATGTCGCCGGGGACCGCGATGTCGCGGCCGGAGAGTTCCACCCCGCCGGTGAGCCTCACCCCGCCGGGGAAGCTCTCGACCTTGGCCCCGAAGTGGCGCAGCATCCGCTCCGAGTGATCCCGGGAGAGGTGCGGTTCCAGTACCGTCGTCTCGCCGCTCGCGTAGAGGCCGGCGAGCATGATGGCGGACTTCACCTGGGCGCTCGACACCGGCGAGGCGTACTCGATCCCGGTGAGGCTCCCCCCCTGTATGGCGAGCGGCGCCTTGTCGCCCCCGGCGCGTCCCTGGATGCGCGCGCCCATCAGGGCGAGCGGCGCCACGACCCGCTTCATGGGTCGCGCCCTCAGGTACTTGTCGCCGGAGAGGACGGAAAAGAAGTTCTGCCCGGCCAGAAGGCCGGTGAGAAGCCGCATCGAGGTGCCCGAGTTGCCGCAGTCCAGCACGTCGGCGGGCTCGGCCAGGCCGTGCAGGCCCTTGCCGTGGATGGTCAGCGTCTCGCCGTCGTCCTCGACCTCGACCCCCATGGCGCGAAACGCCTCCAGGGTCGCCAGGGCGTCCTCGCCGCGCAGAAAGCCGGTGACCCGGGTGATTCCGGTCGCTATGGAGCCGAACATGATGGAGCGGTGCGAGATGGACTTGTCGCCCGGGACGCTGATCTCTCCGCGCACCCCTTTCGCGCCCTGCACGGTGTAACTCTGCATGAAAACTCCGGTAATGTCTTTACAGTATCGCGTCGCGCTTCTGCTTCGAGTTGAGGAAGAATGACTCCAGGGCGCTGCCGTCGCCGGCCGCCACCAGCCCGCGCAGCGTGGCCAGGTACCCGGAGAAGAAATCCATGGTCTCCAGTATCGCGTCCCGGTTGGTGAGCGCTATGTCGCGCCACATGACCGGGTCCGACGAGGCGATCCGGGTGAAGTCACGAAATCCGCCGGCGGAAAAGGAGAGCAGCTCCCCGCCGAAGCGGTCGTAGCCGTCCACGGCGTTCACCAGGGAATAGGCGACCATGTGCGGCAGATGGGAGATGGCCGCGACCACCCGGTCGTGCTGGGCCGGATCCATGAGCGGCACCGTCGAGCCCGCCGTCCTCCAGATTTCGACCACCTTGGCGAGCGCCGCGGGATCGGTCCTCGGGGTCGGCGTCACGATGCAGCGCTTTCCCCGGTAGAGTGTCGCGAAGGACGCCTCCACCCCGGAGTGCTCGGTCCCCGCTATCGGGTGGCCGCCGACGAAGAAGGTCCCCTCCGGCATGAGCGGCTCGCAGGCGGCGACCACGTACTCCTTGACGCTCCCCCCGTCGGTGACGATCGCGCCGGGGGAAAGGAAGGGTGCTATCTCGGCCACGACGGCGGGTATCGAGCAGACCGGCGTCGCCACGAACACCAGGTCGGCCCCCCGCACACCCTCCCCGGGGTCCAGGGAGTAGCTGTCCAGCACGCCGAGTTCCACGCCGCGCCTGAGATTCGCCTCGCCTCGTCCGATGCCGACCACCTCGCCCACGGCGCCCTTTTCGCGCAGCACCTGGGCCAGCGAGCCGCCGATCAGCCCGACGCCGATCACGGCCAGCCGTTTCACCAGCGGCGCCGGAGCTTCGCTCATGAGCGGGCCCGCGGGTAGGAGCCGAGCACCTTGACGAACTGGCAGCAGAGAGAGAGTTCCTGCACGGCATCCGCGACCTCGGGGTCGCCGATGTGCCCGGAGAGGTCCAGATAAAATATGTATTCCCACGCCTTCCTTTTCAGGGGGCGCGATTCGATCTTCGAAAGGTTGATGCCGCGCTTGGCGAACGGCTCCAGCATCCGGTGCAGGATCCCCGGCTCGTCGCGGACCGAGAACATGAGCGAGGTCTTGTCGTCGCCGCTTCGTTCCGCGAGTTTCTTGCTGATCACCAGGAAGCGGGTGAAGTTGTTCACCTGGTCCTCGATGCGCGCCTTCACCACCTTCAGGTTGTAGATGGAGGCGGCGTACTCGCTGGCGATCGCGGCGGCGCTGTAATCCTCACCGACGATCTGGGCGGCGAGCGTGGTCGAGGCGACATCGACGAGCGGCACGTTCGGGAGGTTCTCGGCGAGCCATTTGCGGCACTGGGCCAGCGGCTGCGGGTGCGAGTAGACCTTCTTCACGTCCTCGAAGCGACCGGTCCGGGAGAGCAGGAAGTGGGAAACCTCCAGCAGCACCTCGGCGTTGATCTTCAGCTCGCTCTCCATGAACATGTCCAGCGTATGGGAGATCATCCCCTCGGTGGAGTTCTCCACCGGGACCAGCCCGTAGTAGGCCTCCCCCTTCTCCACCGCCTCGAAGACGGCGGGGATGGAGCGCTCCGGCGAGAGCTCGGCGGAGAGGCCGAACTGCTGCATGGCTGCCAGATGGCTGAAGGTCGCCTTCGGTCCCAGGAACGCCACCTTCATGGGGGACTCGAGGGCGAGCGAGGCCGAGATGATCTCGCGGAACACCCCGCGCACCGCCTCCGCCGGGAACGGGCCGGGATTGGCAGCGGTCAGCCGCTCGTAGATCTCCCTCTCGCGGCTCGGGACGTGGAAGTCGCTTCTCGCCTCGGACTTCAGGGCGCCGACCTGCAGCACCAGCGTGGCCCGCTGGTTCAAAAGGCCGAGTATGCGGTCGTCCACCGCGTCGATTTCCTGTCGGAGTTTAGCCAGTGTCTGCTTTTCTTGCAAGCTCGTGGTCACCTTTGAGGCAGGGATAGTGGTAGTCAAAGAAGCATATACGTATAAGGCAACTCCGGCAGATTTGCAACGTTTTTCTGACGCAGGGCGCTCAAAAGCGATTGCGGCGGCCGGCTCGTGCAGCCGGGGAGACCTCACCCGGAGCATCGGGGACAATCCCCTCAGCCGACCTCCGGATGCGCGTCCGGATTCATCGGGTTCATCCTGACCGCCAGGGAAAA
>DATCHY010000300.1:0-6388 GCA_036508065.1 Geomonas sp.
TGGAAGGGGCCTGGCATGGACCCGTCCCAGGTGAAGACCGAGGTCTTCTTCCTGCCGGCGGCTGCCTCCTTCGAGAAGGAGGGGTCGCTCAGCAACTCGGGGCGCTGGGCCCAGTGGCGCTATGCCGCGGTGAAGCCGCTCGGCCAGAGCAAACCGGACGCCGAGATCATTCACGAGCTGTACCAGAAGATCAAGGCGCTCTATGCCAAGGACGGCGGCGCGCTGCCTGAGCAGCTCACCAACCTGACCTGGAACTACGGCTTCAAGCGCGCCGACGGCTCCATCCGCACCCTCGACATCCACGCCGTCGCCAAGGAGATCAACGGCTCCTTCCTGGAGGACGTCGAGGACAAGCCCAAGCCGCCCAAGCCGGGTGAAGCAGCGCCTCCGGCGCCTCCTCCCTGGGCCCCGAAGAAGCTGCTCGGCAAGAAGGGGGAACAGGTGGGGGGCTTCGCCCAGCTCCAGGCCGACGGCAGCACCTCCTGTGGCTCGTGGATCTACTGCCAGAGCTACAACGAGAAAGGGAACATGATGGCACGCCGGGGCAAAAAGGATCCCACCGGCCTCGGACTCTTCCCGGAGTGGTCCTGGTGCTGGCCGGTCAACCGCCGCATCATCTACAACCGCGCCTCCTGCGACCCGGCCGGAAAGCCGTACAACCTCAAAAAGGCGGTGGTGTACTGGAACCCGGCCGCCGTGCAGCCGGACGGCAAGCTCGGGGCCTGGGTCGGGGATATCCCGGACGGGCCGTGGCCGCCGATGGCCGATGCCAAGGAGGGGAAAAAGCCGTTCATCATGCGGGCCGACGGCGTGGCCGCCATCTTCGGGGCTGGCCTCAAGGACGGCCCCTTCCCCGAGCATTACGAACCGGTGGAGTCTCCGGTACCGGAGAACTTCTTCTCCAAGCAGCTGAGCAACCCGGCCAGCAAGGTTTTCCAGGACGCCAGCGTCAAGGAGGATGTCCTGGCCAGCTGCGACCCGCGCTTCCCCCTGGTGGCGACCACCTACCGGGTCACCGAGCACTGGCAGACCGGGGTCATGACCCGCAACACCCCCTGGCTGCTGGAACTCCAGCCGCGCCAGTTCTGCGAGATCAGCGTTGATCTGGCCAAGGAGAAGGGAATCGGCAACGGAGATCAGATCGAGATTTCCTCGGCCCGCGGCAAGATCGATGCGGTGGCGATGGTGACCCTGCGCATCAAGCCTTTCCGGATCGGGGGCCGTACCGTGCACCAGATCGGGCTTCCCTGGTGCTTTGGCTGGCACACCCCCGGCGTGGGCGACGCCGCCAACCTGCTGACCCCGACCGCGGGCGACGCCAACACGATGATCCCCGAGACCAAGGCCTTCATGGTCGGGATCGCGAGAAAGGGGTAAGCCATGGCCGACACCATCAACCAAGCTAGCCGCAAAGGCTTTCTCGTGGATACCTCCCGATGCATCGGCTGCCGCTCCTGCCAGGTGGCATGCAAACAGTGGAACAAACTGGATGCCGACAAAACCGCCAACCAGGGGAGCTTCGAGAACCCGCGCGACCTGACTCCGGCGCTCTACAACCGCGTCCGTTTCATTGAGAAGGAGAGCTCCGGACAGATTACCTGGCAGTTCTTCAGCGAGCGCTGCATGCACTGCGGCGACGCCGGCTGCATGAAGGTCTGTCCGTCGCCTGGCGCACTGTACCGCACCAGGGACGGCATCGTGGCCCACAACAAGGAGAAATGCATCTCCTGTAAATACTGCGTCTCGGCCTGCCCCTTCAACATCCCGCGCTACGGGGCCGACGACAAACTGGCCAAGTGCCACCTCTGCCTGGACCGGGTGGGTGGCGGCCTGACCCCGGCCTGCGCCAAGGCCTGCCCGACCGAAACGCTGAAGTTCGGCAACCGCAGCGACCTGATTGCCAAGGCCACCGCAGCCAAGAAGACCCTTTACGGTGTGGATGACCTCATGGGACTCGGTGTGGTCTATGCCCTGGAGGGGCCGCCGGGCCAGTACGGGCTGCCGGCCAAGCCGAGCATACCGGCCTCGATTTTCCTCTGGAAGGACGTCATCAAGCCGCTCGGCATCCTCGGGTTCTGGGGGAGCATCGGCGCCGTGCTGCTGCACTACGTAACCATCGGGCCCAAGAAGATCGATGACGAGGCAAGCCACCAGGAGGAGAACCATGAGTAACTACATCGAGCGTTTCAGCACCAGCGAACGGGTCCTGCACTGGATCGTCACCGCCGGCTTCTTGACCCTGCTCCTTACCGGGCTAGGCCTGTACTCACGGCTTTTCAACGGCTACTTCGCACTGTTCGGCGGCGGCCAGAACGCCATCCTGACCCACAAGATCTCGGGCGTGGTGTTCTTCTTCAGTTCCCTGTACATGTACCTCAACCACAGAAAGGACGTTTCCAGCTTCGATGCGGACGACAAGCTCTGGATCGGTCAGAGCGGAGGTTATCTCTCCCGCGATGCCCGCCATTTCAACATCGGCAAGTACAACCCCGGGCAAAAGCTGTTCGCCATCTTCATCGCCGCGGCGACGCTTACCCTCGGGTTGACCGGCGTGTTCATCTGGGCCCCCACGGCATTTCCCCGCTGGATCGTGCAGCTTTCCCTGATGCTGCACGGCTTGATGTTCGTGGGCGCGATCATGTTCGTGGTGGTGCACATCTACCTGGCGACCTTCGGCAACCCGGGTACCATCGAGGCCATGCTGTACGGCGAGGTCCGCAAAAGATGGGCAAAGAACCACCATCCCAAGTGGTTCAAGGAAGTCACCGAGGAAAAGCCGTGACGATTGCCCCCCCAGGGTAGGCGGCGCCCACCGACTCATCGTTCCCACGCTGGAGCATGGGAACGATAAAGATACCGACCATACCGACTAGACCTAACGGAGCCCCAATGCCTACTACCCAAACGAAAATAACCGCCCTGCGGCAGGCCGCCCAAACGGCACCGGAATATGCCGGCCTCGCGCCGCTCTTTGTAGCGGTCTACGACTATCTGCATGGCCGCGAGGGCCAGACCGGCATCACCGTCAATCTCTCCGTGGTCAACCGCGCAGATCGCACCGCTCACGGCTTTCCCCTGATATCCCCGGCCGAGATCGGCATCGACCGCGAGATCCTGACCGATTTTCTGATGGGAGTCGTCAAGGTGCTGGAACAGCACGGCACCGACGGTGATGCGGCCCTGGACCGGATCGCCCGGGCGCTTGCCTCAGGAAAGTTCGATCCGAACCCTCTGCTGCTGGCAATCCTGGAGCGTCGTCGCGGGCCTCTGGATGAGCTGCCCCTGGCCCTGGACGTGCCGGCGCCGCTGCTGGAGTACATCTTTGAAATCCCGATGAAAACGGCACTGGAACTGTTCGCGGCCGGCATCAGCGCGGATGCGTTTCCCGACTGGCAGGAAAACGTCTGTCCGGTCTGCGGGGCCCGTCCCGCCATGGCCGAACTGGTCGGCGAAGAGGGACGCCGCCGACTCTCCTGTTCGGCCTGTACCTACGCCTGGTCGTTCCAACGGATGAAATGCCCGTCCTGCGGTTGCGAGGATCCGGAGCAGCTCTCCTATTTCACCGCCGGCGAAGGGGCGACCCGGGTTGATACCTGTGGGGTCTGCAGCAGGTACATCAAGACGCGGGATGCGCGCAGGGGAGGCGGCGGAGTGCCGCTGGAGGTGGAAGACCTGCTGACGCTCCATCTGGATCTGCTGGCATCACGGGAAGGTTTCGAGCGCGGCAAGTAAAAGTTGTCCGTTCAACCGGATCAACAAATTCCGTAGCGTCGGCCGCGCCCACCCTACGGCTTGTTTCCAGGCTGAATTTACGCTAAGTATTCTCATGGGTGCGTTATGAAACAGAGTACCAACCAGGTGAGACAGAATCCAAACCACCACGTCGAACTGGCCGGGGTGACGGGAGTCATCCTGGCCGGGGGGCGTTCCAGCCGCATGGGGAGCAACAAGGCGCTGCTTCCCTATCGGGGAGGGCGCTTCATCGAGGCGATCCATCGCCAGTTCTGTGAGCTATTCGAGGAAGTCCTGCTCGTCACCAACACCCACGAGCAGTACAGCTTCCTTCCCTGCCGCAAGGTGGCTGACATCTATCCCGGCGTAGGGGCACTGGTCGGCCTGCATGCCGGCCTGCATCACAGCACCACCGCCCACATCTTTGCCGTTGCCTGCGACATGCCCTATCTGAACAGCGCCCTGATAAGGAGGCTCGCCAGCCTGCGTGACCGGGCCGATGTCGTCATCCCCCAGGGAGACAGGGGGCTGGAGCCGCTCCATGCCCTGTACGGGAAGGGGTGCCTGGCCGCCATGGAACAGGCCCTGACCGGTGACAGGCGGAGGATCGTCTCCTTCTTTCCCGCGGTGCGGGTCTGCAACCTTTCCCGTGAGGAAGTGGCGGAGCTTGACCCCGGCTTCGACTCCTTCAAAAACATCAACACCCCAAGCGACTACTTTGAGCTGCGCGATGATGAGCGCGGCACGAACCTGACGGATTCTCTCGAGCAGGCGCCGAGCGCTGAAGATTTATCTTTTATGATAAGGTCTGTGTAGGAATAAACTGAATAAACTTCGGTATGTCTACGCCGATGGAATGTAAATGCCAGAACTACCGTTGTCAAAACGGAAAAGACCAACAAGGCTATAAGACTTAGTTGATTAACTCCAGCCGAGAGAATAATTGCAGGGACTATAAAAATTATGTTAGCAATAGAAGCTAGCAATAAAGAGGATAGCATTCTGGATTGAGCTTCGAGATATTTTATCCTATCACTTATATGCTCTGGACCTAAAAATTTTAAGTATTTTTTGCAATGTTGAAATATGGCAAGACTTTTTTCGGTGTTCTTTTTAGCAATGTCGATATTCACACCATAGTTTTTCTCCAGGTATGACCTGATTGTTTCGTATAACAAGCTACTCTCTTTTAATATGATGTCATTGTATGGAAAATATTCTTTGTGCTCTCCTACCCTACCAGTTAGCCGATATATTTTGGCAGAAATGATTTCCGACAGTTGAGTGGGAAATGCATTCGATATGTATCCAACGATAAGAGACAAACTACAAATCCCACATATAATACAGGTTTTTCATCTGTAGCAAGTTTTAGTGCTACATCAAACGTAGAAGGATACATAAGCTTGTCCACGTTACTGCTTATTCCCTTGGGGAGAGCATCCACTATTTCCTTAAAGGTGAAAAACTCCACAGCCCAGACCATTCCGGGCAATACGGCTCCGATAAAGTCTTGGATGGTTAGGGTTATTGGGGAAATATCGTTTTTCACCTCAATTCTCCACTGATCGTTTTCGGTTCATTCCAAAGCCTTCAAGGCAGAGCCTCCTCCCGTTGCATGATTCTGCAGGCTTTCCGCTGCGGTTGCCTGCGTGCGGGGGGACTTCACAAACCGTACGTAAAGATAGCGAGCAGTACACAAAGCGGCCTTTATTTATCTGCTCTTCTTTAAACTGAGTCACAACTCTCCCCTTTCATGTCTGAAGCAGCTTTCCCCAAAGAAAGATGCCCGGCTTTGAGTTCCCGAAGTAGTTTAACAAGATTTTAACAAAGTTCCAGGCTCTTTCCCCGGGGGCGGGAGTATAGTGGACCCCGGTTTCAGGACAATAGTTTAAGATGGTAGCCTGAGCAAAAAGGAGCAGGCTATGAGTGAAAAGAATCGCAAGACCTTCACCGGTCAGTTTAAGGCTAAAGTCGCACTTGAGGCGATCCGCGGTGCTAAGACGGCAAACGAAATCGCCCAGGAGTTTGGTGTGCACCCGACGCAAGTGGGACAGTGGAAAAAAGAGCTGCAAGAGTCTGCTGCCGGGGTTTTCGACGGCAAACGCGGCCCCAAGCCAGTGGACCCGTCCTCCAGCCAAGATCGGCTTTATTCCGAGATCGGACGGCTGAAGATGGAACTCGATTGGCTAAAAAAAAAGTCAGGGTGCAGCCTTTAGCTGACCGCAAGAAATGGGTCGGCCCCCACAAGTGCTTGGCGTTGACCACGCAGTGCGAACTGGCCGGTATCGCCCGTTCCACTGTGTATGCTTCTCCAGTTGTTGCGGTACCAGACGACCTAACGTTATTGCTGTCGGCAGCGATCGATGCCGAATATACTCGGCATCCGTTCTTCGGTAGCCGCAGGATGGTAGTGTTTCTGATTGGGTTGGGGTATTTCATCAACCGGAAACGAGTCCAGCGGTTGATGGGTATTTTGGGCCTGGCGGGAATGGCCCCGGGTCCAAATACCAGTCGCCCCCATCCGGAGCACAAGATTTACCCGTACTTGCTCAGAGGGCTACCCGTGGTTCGCCCCAACCAGGTCTGGAGTACCGACATCACCTATATCCGCCTCGAACGAGGTTTTATCTACCTTTCGGCCGTGATCGATTGG
>DATCHY010000301.1:0-4539 GCA_036508065.1 Geomonas sp.
ACTGGTGGTTCCCTACACCGGGAAGTTCCCCGGCACGGATGAGCGGATCATGGTCGGCTGGCGCGAGGGACGGGAGGCGGTCCGCGCCCTGAACGACGCCCTCCCCCTGCTTGAGAAGGCGAAGCACGTGAGCATCGTTTCCGTCGGCAGCACCGTGGTCCAGGCAGACGACTCCAAAGGCATGGGTCAACAGATCTGCGATCACCTGGCCCTGCATGGGGTGGCTGCGGTGCATGAGCAGATCCCAGCTCCGGCCGGATTACCCGTGGGCGACCTGCTGCTAAACTTTGCCTGCGAACAAAAGATGGATCTTCTGGTCATGGGAGGCTATGCACAGACGCGCCGCGGCGCCTTCGTGCTGGGGCCGGTTGCCGGCCATCTCCTGAACCACATGACGCTGCCGATCCTGCTCTCCCACTGACGCTCCCCGCCCACGCAGCACCGCCTTGCCAGACCACCGCACCTCTCTTCGGCTGACCGCTCGACGCCTCTTCCCCCCCTTGAAAAAGGGGGGCGGGGTTATTCCCTTCGTCACCGGCTCCTGCCTCATCTTTGCCAGGCATCGGGCAAAGCCCGAAAAATCTGGTATACCTGAAGCGTGTTACTCACCAGAAAAGTAACGAGGGAAAGGAGCACACATGAAGCCAAGTCATTTACTGACAGCCGCTTGGTTAGTCGCGTCGTTCAGCGCCGCCCAGGCAGTCGAACTGGCCCCACTGTCGGGGAGCAATCTGGGAAAGGTGACGGGAGGCGATTTCAAGAAGAAAGCGCATGCGGTCATTCAGAAGAGATGCACCGTCTGCCACGGCAAGGAGGTGATCAGGGAGGCGATCGCAGCCGGTAAGGACATGCAAAAGATTCAAGGGGAGATGGAAAAGAAGGGCGCCGCACTGAGCGCTAACGACCGCCAGGTGCTGGGGATCTACTGGAACCAGACTCCGTTGAAGGAAAAGAAATAGCCGGACACGGCTGGTCAGGAAACAACCGGGTCCCGTAACTAAGCAGATTATAGCGGCTTCGCCAAGTTACGTCAGTAATCCCCGCGATAGAAAAACCCGCCAGGTACTATCACCGGGCGGGTTTTGATATTCAACAAGGGAGACTTAAGGCTTTAACGCTTTGTTTACCCCAAAGGTTCCTGGTGTTCTTTGCGTCTTTGCGTCTTTGCGTGAGGCGATTTTGATTGTCGGCTTCACCTGTTTTCGAGTTTCACCAGATCAGCAGCTGAAGATATACAGACATCCATGTCCTTCAAAAGTCCATCGGAGATTGCATAGATCCAACCGTGGACGGTCACCGTCTGCCCTCTGCGCCACGCTTCCTGAACAATCGTCGTATTCCCTACATTCTTTACCTGTTCGACCACGTTCAGCTCGCAGAGCCGGTTTACCTTTTCTTCCACCGTAGAGAAACGCAGTAGTTCGTTAGACTGTCTCTGATGAAGATCGCGGATGAAACGAAGCCAGTTGTCGATCAGTCCGTGAGGATGGTTTTCCAGTGCGGCTCTTACGCCGCCGCACCCGTAATGACCGCAAACAATGATGTGCTTGATTTCCAGTATGTCAACGGCATATTGCAGCACCGAGAGACAGTTCATGTCGGAATGAATCACAAGGTTGGCTACGTTGCGGTGAACAAAGAGCTCTCCCGGAAGCAGTCCGATGATCTCATTGGCTGGAACCCGGCTGTCTGAGCAGCCTATCCAGAGAAACTCGGGGTTCTGCTGTACGGCAAGTTTGGAGAAAAAGGACGGATCGGTTTGAGAAATTTGTGCTGCCCATTTTCTGTTGTTCTCAAAGAGAGTAGGTGTTGCTTTCATGGTTCTCCTTCCGGTTTTTTCCAGAGACAATTTGGTTAATCAGGATGCTACCGCCGTTCCGGGCACGAGGCCAGCTTCGCCAGTGGAGCCGTGTCAGGCCCGGCATCGTGGGAGGGAAAGTGCGCCAGAACCCCTTGGAATTGCGAGTTTCAAGAGTTATGGTCCGTTCAGGGACAGAGCAATTTATAACAGATAATCTGCCGGCAGACGATGGTTTTCTTTGGGTCAGCGGCCTCATCGACACGGCCAGGGTGACCGTGCTGACCGAGATGATGGCTTTCTGGTACTAGGAGATGCCCTGGCAGAGCTTCGCCATGGTGATCCCGCTCACGCTGTCGCTCGCCTGACACGGATGGTCGCGGTCAGGCACTCGCCGCGCAGCCATCGGGCGGACCTGTGAGACTCTGATATAATCTGACAGTTCCGTATTCACAGAAACTTCCCGAAACCGTAACACGCCTGTAACATTTGACAGGCATCTTGTTACGCACGTCACCAAAAGCACAAAGGAGATCAGAGATGATTAAAAGCATCCGGAAAAGCATATTGGCACTCGCCGCCCTGGCAGCCCTGGCGACGGCGGCCAACGCCTCGGCTGAGACCCTCATCAACGGCGCCGGCGCCACCTTCCCCTACCCGCTCTATTCCAAGTGGTTCGCGGAATATGCCAAGATCGACAAAAGCGTCAAGTTCAACTACCAGTCGATCGGAAGCGGCGGCGGGATCAAGCAGATCACGGCGCAGACCGTCGACTTCGGCGCGAGCGACAAGTTCCTCTCCGACGAGGAGCTGAAAGCCGCCCCCGGAAAGCTTCTGCACCTGCCGACCGTCATGGGCGCGGTCGTCGTCACCTACAACATCCCCGGCGTCGCCAAGGGTCTGAAACTGAGCGCCGAGACCCTGTCGCAGATCTATGGGGGGAAAATCGTGTCCTGGAACGACCTGAAGATCGTACGAGACAACGCCGGCCTGAAGCTGCCGAGCAAACCGATCATCGTGGTGCACAGGTCCGACGGCAGCGGCACCACCAGCATCTTCACCGACTACCTGAGCTCGGTGAGCCCGGAATGGGCCAAGAAGGTCGGCAAGGGCGCCTCGGTTAAGTGGCCGGTCGGTCTGGGCGGCAAGGGGAACGAGGGCGTGGCCGGGCAGATCAAGACCACCCCGTTCACCATCGGCTACGTGGAGCTCGCCTACGCCTTCGAGAACAAGCTCCCCTACGCCTACTTAAAGAACAGCGCCGGGACCTTCATCGAGCCGTCCATCGCCTCGACCTCCGCTGCGGCGGCAGGTGCCGCCAAATCGATGCCTGCCGACTACCGCGTGTCGCTGGTGAACCAGCCCGGCAAAAACGCCTACCCGATCGTCGGCTTCACCTGGCTCCTCGTGTACCAGGCCCAGAAGGACAAGGTCAAGGGTAAGAAACTGGTCGAGTTCCTGAACTGGGAGCTGAAGCAGGGGCAGAAGATGGCTGCAAAGCTCCTCTACGCCCCGCTCCCCGCGAATGTGGCAAAGATGGTGGAAAAGACCGTCAAGAGCATTAGGTAACAGGGGCTAGGTAGCCCCTAGCCCCCAGCCCCTGATTCCCCAGGAGAAGAACTTGCGACCTGCAACAACGACAGCTAACGATGCACCGGCAAGAAGGGTGAACGGCGACCTGATCTTCCGGGCCATCACCACGGTCTTCGCCTTCAGCATCCTGATCATCCTCGCGATCATGCTCGCCGAGATGACCAAAGAGAGCCTGCCGTCGATACGGAAATTCGGCTGGAGGTTCGTTACCAACAGCGAATGGGATGCGGTGCAGGGCGTCTTCGGCGCGCTCCCCTACCTGTACGGCTCGGTGGTCTCCTCCGTCCTCGCGCTGCTCCTGGCCACCCCCTTGAGCATCGGAGCCGCCGTCTTCATCACGGAGATCTGCCCCAAACGGGTGGGTGCGCTGATCGCGCCGCTCGTCGAGCTGCTGGCGGCCATCCCCTCGGTCATCTACGGCCTCTGGGGGGTGCTGGTCATGGCGCCCTGGCTCCAGTCGACGGTCCAGCCGTTCCTGATCGATCATTTCGGCTTTCTCCCCTTCTTCCAGGGTGCGCCCTACGGGGTGAGCATGCTCGCCGCGGTCTTCATCCTGATGATCATGGTGGTGCCGATCATCACCTCGATCACCAGGGAGGTGCTGCTCGCCGTGCCGCTCAGCCAGAAGGAGGCGGCCATTGCCCTGGGCGCCACCCGCTGGGAGATGATCATGATGGCGGTCCTTCCCTACGGCAGGTCCGGTATCCTCGGGGCTGCCATCCTCGGCCTGGGGCGCGCGGTCGGCGAGACCATGGCGGTCACCATGGTGATCGGCAACGCACCGAATATCTCGCTGTCGCTGCTCTCCCCGGCCTACACCATGCCGAGCGTCATCGCCAACGAGTTCGCCGAGGCCACCTCCAAGCTGCACGGCTCCGCCCTGATGGAGGTAGGCCTCATCCTGCTGGTGGTCACCCTGATCATCAACGCCCTGGCGAGGCTTCTTATCTGGAGCGTCTCCAAGGACGCCGGCGGAGGTGCGGCATGATGCACAGCGTAGCCATACGCCGGGCGAAGAACCACCTGATGACCGTCCTGATGATCGCTGCCACCGCCGCGGTCCTGATTCCGCTCGGGCTCATCTTCTTCCACATCGTGAAGATGGGACTCAGTTCCCTGAGCCTCGACTTCTTCACCCAGATCCCGAA
>DATCHY010000302.1:0-2962 GCA_036508065.1 Geomonas sp.
CAAGGGGATGGTCGAGGAGGCCGCCGACGGCACCCTGTTCCTGGACGAGATCGGAGACCTGAGCATCCCCTCCCAGGTGAAGCTGCTCCGCCTGCTCCAGGAAGGGGAGTACTTCGCGCTGGGAAGCGACCAGCCCAAGCGCCTCAAGGCGCGCATCATCGTCGCCACCCACCAGAACCTGTCGGCCAAGGAATCGGCCGGCTCCTTCAGGCGCGACCTCTACTTCCGCCTGCGCACCCACCAGGTGCAGGTCCCCCCGCTTCGGGAGCGCAAGGGGGACATCGCGCTGCTGCTCGATCATTTCCTGGCCGAGGCGGCGGCAGTACTCGGCAAGAAGAAGCCGACTCCCCCGAAGGGACTGGCGCAGTTTCTCGCCACCTACAGCTTCCCCGGCAACGTGCGGGAACTGCGGGCGATGGTCTACGATGCGGTCAGCGTGCACCGCGGCCGGATGCTCTCCATGGACTGCTTCGTGAAGGCGGTCGACCGCTCCCTCGAAGACGGGGTGGCGGCTCCCGTCGCCCCGGGCAAGCTGAACCCGTTTGCCGGGTTCGTCGAACTCCCCACCTTCAGCGAGGCCGCCTCCTTCCTGGTCATGGAGGCCATGGAGCGCGCGGGCGGCAACCAGACACTCGCCGGCAGGCTGCTCGGCATCTCCCAACCGGCGCTCAACAAGCGTCTCAAGATGATGCGCAGCCAACAGGCATAACCTGCGGTTATAACCATAGCCGCCGGTTATACCTTCCCTAACATAAGCTGATCATTATGGTTTTTCCTGCATTCCCCCCGCCGGCATAACCTTTCGTTATGCCGGTTCGCCCAGCGACACGCCCCGTCCGTCCGCTTTTGTCCAGTCATCCCAATCAGTTATCCCTTCGATCGATTCTGGCATCATCCCTGCTATGGATAGGCTATGGCGTAACGCCAAAACGGCAGCTGCGGTGCGTGAAGCGCTCCGCGCCCGCAATCCAAGTGAAGAGGTGAATCATCATGGCAATGTTCTGGATCCAGTTTGTGCTCGTCCTGGGAGCGATCCTTCTCGGCGTCCGTAAGGGTGGGGTGGCCCTCGGGCTCATCGGCGGCCTCGGCGTCTCGGTTTTGGTGCTTTTGTTCCGGGTCCAACCCTCCGAGCCCCCCATCGCCGTCATGCTGATCATCCTGGCGGTGGTGACCGCCTCGGCTACCCTGCAGGTCGCGGGCGGCCTCGACTACCTGGTGCAGCTGACCGAACGTATGCTGCGCGCCCACCCGAAGTACGTCACGATCCTGGCGCCGCTCTCCACCTTCTTCCTGACGGTCTGCGTCGGGACCGGGCACGCGGTGTATGCGCTCCTGCCGGTCATCGCGGACGTAGCTCTCAAGACCAAGATCCGTCCCGAGCGCCCCATGGCCATTTCCAGCGTCGCCTCGCAGATGGGGATCACCGCGAGTCCGGTGGCGGCAGCCGTGACGACCTTTCTCGCCTTCTCCATCAAGAGCGGGCACCCGGTGAGGCTCTTCGACATCCTCATGGTGACCATGCCTGCCGGGGTCGTCGGGGTGCTGGCAGCGGCCGCCTGGAGCTTCAGCCGCGGCAAGGACCTCGACAAGGACCCGGAATACCTGGAGCGGCTCAAGGACCCCGAGTTCGCCGCCTCGCTGGAGTCTTCCGTCACGACCCTGAACAAGAAAATCACCGGTAGCGCCAAGCTCTCCGTGGTGCTCTTTTTCTCGGGAGTCTTAAGCATCATCGCCTTCGCCGTCTGGCCCTCCCTGCTCCCGGTTGTCGCCGGCAAAGCCATAGCGATGACGACGGTCGTGCAGTTCATCATGCTCGGCTTCGGCGCCTTCATCATGTTCGCCACCGGCGTCAAGGCGAAGGAGATAGCGCACTCCAGCGTCTTTATCGCCGGGATGATCGCGGTGGTATCGATCTTCGGCATCGCCTGGATGAGCGACACCTTCGTGAGCGCCAACAAGATTTTCCTGATCGACAAGATCGGCATGATGGTGAAGATGGCACCCTGGACCTTCGGGATAGCGATGTTCTGCGTCTCCGCCTTCGTCAAGAGCCAGGCCGCGACGCTCATCATCATGCTCCCCTTCGGCCTTGCCCTCGGGCTTCCGATGCCGCTTTTGCTCGGGCTGATGCCGGCAAGTTACGCCTACTTCTTCTTCGCCTTCTACCCGAGCGACCTTGCCGCCATCAACATGGACCGCTCGGGAACCACCAGGATCGGCAAGTACCTGCTTAACCACAGCTTCATGGTCCCCGGCTTCATAGGTGTTGGCGTCTCCACGGTGGTCGCCTACAGCATATCGAGGCTGATGTTTTAACGAGAAGCTGCCCCGAAGGGGGCGATGAGGGCGTTGCAACAGAGTCAGGAACAAACATGGGTCGCATCCGAACAGGGTGCGGCCCGTTCTTGTTCGGGCGAACGTTGACGGTCAATCTATCTCGGTGTAAGAAAATTTTTGCGGACTGAGCTGGAAAAACGATCAATTCCTGCCATTATCTATCTGCTCGGATGGAATAACTCTGCCGTGGGTCTGATTGCCATGCATGCCACGCCTGCTGAAAGAGATGCGTGAGTCTGGTAATCGGCCGTCAAAAAAGGAGATTCAGCATGAAAAGGACAGCCTCAGCCGTCTGGAACGGCCCACTGAAGGAAGGCAAGGGCGTTATCTCAAGTCAAAGCGGCGTGCTTACTGATACACCCTACTCGTTCGGGACGCGTTTTGCCGAAGAGCGCGGCACCAATCCGGAGGAACTGATTGCGGCGGCGCATGCCGGCTGCTTTTCCATGGCGCTTTCCGCTGGGCTCGGCAAGGCGGGTTTCGAACCGGTCCGGATCAAGACCCAGGCCCTGCTCGATCTGGAGAACGTCGAGGGGAGCTGGAAGATAACGACGGTACGTCTGGAGACGGTCGCGCGGATCCCGAAGATCACCTCGTCCCAATTCGAGACCATCGCCCAGGACGC
>DATCHY010000303.1:0-5947 GCA_036508065.1 Geomonas sp.
CTGCATCAGGGTTAGTGCATTGATACCGGAATAGTAATGACCCGGGTTGCGGCGGTAGCCGTTGTAATAGCTAGTGATCGCTGCCCGCAGCAGCGCGTCTTCATATGCAGCCTCTTCACGCATCTGAGCTGGCGACAACGCGCACTGCCGCCATGAACCTATCCACGCATCTTTGTCCACGCGGCCAAGCAAAGCCCATGTCTCGGGATCGTCGGGGGAAAGTTCCAGTACATTACGATAATGATCACGCGCACGGTCCAGCGTGTATCCGGGTCGCCCGATAAAAGCGAGCCGTTGCAGGCAGATTCCCATCTCCCGCAGGCCCCTGAGATTCTGTGGCTCGATGTCAAGCCCACGCTCCAGTTGCTCCAGAGCAAAGTCAAATCGTTCAGCCTTGCGAAGAGCTTCCCCCGCTTTATGCCATGCCTCCGCCCTGAACGCGGCGACCGGCGCCTCATCGGCCAGTACCAGCAGATCACCGATGCATCCCGCTTTCCGGGCCAGGTCGATGCGCCTTTCCCAGGAATCGTGCTGCTCCCAAAATTCGCGGACCTCGCCGATCCGAAGGGATTTCCAGTCCGGCTCCTGGAGATTCGGCATCAGGTGGTAAACAGGGCTGATCTTGCGTCCATGCCATGACTCCATTGTTGCCTTCACCATCTCCGAGAGCTTGAGCTTGTCCTCTGCCAGCGTCGCAGGATCAGGCGCTCCGTCTTTTAGGCCATAACGAAGCCTACGATCGGTGTAGACATCGAAGGCAGCAGTGGCGTGCCCGCCACAAATCATTACAACTCCACGAGCACGTAGTGCGTGACGGACGCCGAGCTCGTACCAGACGTTGGGGTTGTCGATGGAGAGGTCCACCACCACAAGGTCGGCGAGGAGGAGTTCCTGAAACATGTCGGTGCGGATTTCTCCGGCCCGCATCTCCTCGTCGGCGCGGAACACCTCGAACCCTTCGCTTTTCAGGGCGGGCTTGATGTACTCTTCATAGACCTTGTTGAAGTCGATTCCTTCTCTTGTGCCGAAGGGCATGGCGACGAAGGCGTGGAGGTTCATATCAATCTCTCCTTTTTGTCCACTTCATGGAGTGACTTCTGCACGGATTGTGAGCCCCTATGTCGCATGTTACCCCGTCCCCTCCGCCGCGCCTCGAACCTCTCGCAGGATTCCCCGTGTATCCGCCTCGGACAGTTTGTCGAAGAGGCGAAGCACGCGTCTGACCATGCCGGCATCACGGTTGATGGCCCGAGCCGACCGGTAGGCATCAAAGGCCTCTTTTCTGCGGTTCCCCTCCCCGCACAGTGCCAGACCGGCAAGGGCCAGGCCCTTGGTGTCGAGCGCCCTGAAATTGCGGCTGTTGTTGTCCAGCAGATCGGAAGCCTGGGCTGCCGCCAGCGTGAATTCCTCCCGTGCCTTGGAAGTGTCTCCCGACAGCAGGGTAATGACGCCCCGCAGAGCCGACACGGCATGATTATTGGCCGGGTAGTCGTACTGCTGGGCCTCGAGCGCGGTGGCCTCGGCCTGGGCGAGTTCGTCGCTCATCAGGTGGGCGCGGGCTAGAACATAACGGGACCAGTTTTGGCCCTGCACATTGCCGGTCTCGTCGGCAATCCGGGCAGCCCGCTCCGACTCCTGCTGCGCACGCGGCGGATCGTCCAAGTCCAGAGCGGCTTCACCAATATGGCCGTGTCGGTGCTCTCCCCATACCGGTAGCCGTTCTCCCGGTTAATGGCGAGGGCCTGCTCGTGGTAGCCGATGGCGCGATCGGTCTGGCCGAGGTCGTAGTAGCAGTTGCCGAGGTTGCCGAGGTCGTTTGCCTCTCCCTGTCGGAAGCCGATCTCCCGGGCGATGGCGAGGGCCTGCTCGTGGTAGTCGATGGCGCGCTCGGTCTGGCCGAGGCCGGCGCTTTCATCGTGGCGGTCCTTCGCCGCGCGCGCGCCAGCCAGCGACTCCTCGTGGCAGGCGATCGCCTTCGAGATACATCCCATGTTGTAATAACCCGTTCCTAGATTGACGCTACTCGCCTGCTTCAGCTTGGAATCACTGAGGTGCTGCCGCAAGCGCTCGTGCATCTCCACCATCATCTGGTAGTGGCCCCAGGTTCGGAGATAGTCGAAGTCGATCTCCAGGAGCACCCCTGCTGCGGTGTCGAAGTCCCCTCCCGCGCAGCGCATGTCGAACTCCGCCATCTGCGGAGCCAGGTCACCGAAGTGCTTCCAATCCTTGCGGGGCGTGCGCACCTCCCTGAGGTAGTCGGCTCCACGGTGCAGGAGCGGTCCACCGGGTGGAGGTTGTAATAGCGCCCCCGCTCCTTCCGGGCGAAGTGCATGCTCACCAGCCGGGTCAGTACTGGTGCGCTGTTTACCCCCTGGATGTAGGGGGAGAGGAGGTAATCTACCGCCGTGGCGGTGACCGGCATCTGGTAGATGGCCATCGCCTCCATGACACGCTGGGCGCCGATGTCGAGCCGGCTGAACGCCTGGCCCACGAGGACCTCGACGACGTTATCGGGAAGGAGCCGGGCTGCGTCGCCGACCAGCTCTTCGAGCGTTGTGTCGCGGTCGGTCGAGAGTATGCTGTACAGTGCCTCCAGGGCGCGGGGAAAGCCGAGGGTGCGCTCCCACGCCTTGGTGAGGAGTTCCTCTGACGCACTACTCAGCCCCACCTTGCCGTCGGCATCCATTTCCCGCAGTACCTTGACCGCATCGTCCCGGCCGAGGCCCGTGTCCAAATCGACCCGCCCCTGACGCCCCGGTTGCAGAAGCATCAACTCGCGGGGGGCGATGCGGGTGGTGATGATCACCCTGACCCCGTGCTGAGGTCCGTTGAGCATGGCGCTGAGCGCATCGTCCAGCGCAGGATCTGTAATATTCTGTGTCGACGGATCCACGACGTCCTCCAAGTTGTCGAGGAGAAGCACCGTCCGCCCTTGGGGAAAGGCCGCCAGGAGTGCATCTGTCTTGGCGGTAGTGCTCACCTGCGGGTCTTTGTAGAGCGCGTCGAGGCGGGTGGCGACATCGTCGGGGAGGAGCCTGCAGAGGTCCGAGAACAGGGTGGGAAAAGTCAGCTTTCTGCTGCCGAGGGCGCTCAGGTAGACGATGCCGTCCACCGAGAGCTCGCCACGGTCGTTGGGGAGTATCCCTCCTTCCAGCGATTTCAGGAGACGGCAGACCATGGCACTCTTGCCGACCCCCGCTCGGCCGACCACAGTGATGAGACGGCGGGCCTCGTCCTGCAGGAAGTCGGCGATCAATCCCGTTTCTATGAATCGGTCCTGAAAGTAGCTCGGTGCGGCGCAAGGTGGCGGATTAATGAACTTGGTGCGCGAAACTCCGCTCACCGGCTTTTCGGGCTGCCGCTCATCCTTGATTCGGGTTTCGATGCTTTTCCTGGTCTCCTCGATGGCTGCCTGTGGGTTGTCGACGACCTTCTGCCTTTCGGATACCTGGGCTTCCAGTTCTTCTATTTCCTTCTGGATGCGCGGCGCCTGATCATCGCTGGCCCTACGCAGGTCGCGCTTGGCATCGACAAGGCGGTCTTTCATTGATTGCAGATGCCCTGCTGGCGAAGCCAACCATTGAAGATGAATCCGCAGCCGAGCCAGCGCTGTATCGAAGGGCGCCGTAAAGTCGACGAGCTGCCGGCTGCCGAGACGAAAGGGCAACTCCGCATCGGCTTGAAACTTCACGGGCACAATCGGCTTCTTGTATTTCAAGGCGCGAACCCACTCGTTTTTGCACACCGATTGATCTTCAACACTGTCCGGCGTCATGATGAAAATGAGGCTGTCGCAGGTGCGGATCGCTTCATCGATCGGTACATCCCAATCACCCACATACTGCAACAGATTGCGTTTATCTATCCAGATAACAAACGATGGTGGACCGGCAGCGAGCGCATCAGCCAAACTGAGAGCAAATTCAAGCGCTTGATACGGTTCCGAATAGCAGATAAAGTGGTGTCCCATTGCCCGCCTCCCTGGATCGAATCAACCACGTCCTGACACATGGCTCCATATTGAGCCGCGGGTGCCGAATACGCGGCATCTTCCGCTCAGCCTGACCCATCGAACAGTGACCGCCGAACCTGACTGCGTTTAATCTGCCATTTCCCGCGAATCAGCTATTCGTCTTTTGCGGCGTGCCCACAATGTGGATTTCGAGTGCTACATCCTCCACGTGACTGAATGTCTCCGATGTCGCACCCCAGGGTTTGAAAAGTTCCAGTGACCACAAACCTCCTTGGGTTGATCGACCGATGGGGCTCGCATTAATCAAAGTGGTGACTCCACAAATTTCCAGCGGGTGAACTGATAGACGGTTCTCCACTCGGCCCAAAAGACAGGAAGCACGGCTGGACTGATCTACCTCCTCGGTCTGCCCTGATCTTTCATAGACCGCTTCATCAGGAAGTCGCAGCATTATTGACCACGGTACTGTTCCCGCCTCGCCTATCAGTGATGCGCCAATACCTTGTACTCGACAATTTTCATAGCCCCGGAATAGATCTTCCGGAACCTGTAACTTTGTCGAAAAACTGTCCCTGGTCTGCTTCAGTTGAACCCATGCGCTTCGATTCAGCAGGGCACGTACTGAAACCACCCGCGTGAATGTCTGTTCGAACTGCTGGTACCCCACAAGCCATTCGATGGCGTTGCGAATCCATATGGAAAGATTGGTAATTGAGAGGCCTAACGTCTCGGCTTCGTATGAGAGTGGCGATGACGGCTCGACATGGTCATAAATTTTCTTAAGCCCCTCCTCGGCTACGCAGGCACGATTGACTGCCTCCTCATAATCACGGCATACGCGTTTGAGTGCCAGGTCGCGCTGCTCATTGAGAGCAAGAGGTCTGCCCGGAGCCGATAGCTCCTGTCTCCGGAGCAGAGCCTCCGCCCGAAGTTCAAGACTGCTTCTGGCTGAAACACCGGGGGTCGTCGATACAGGTTGTTCTTCTGTCTCGTTTACATCGACAGATCTTGCGATCATCTCAACGTTTGTTTCATCGAGGGATTCCTGCGAGACCTCGGAAGGATTTCCTTGATCCTCAGCTGTGCTACTAGCGCCAGCTAATTCAATCCCGGCTCCCTGCCTCTTGTCGAATTCAAGTTGTTTCTCCTGAATTTCGAGATCCGCCTGGAATTGATTCCAGGCATAGTCAAGCGAGGAGTATTCTCTGAAATCTTCGAGGCATCTGTCTATGAGAGTAGCTGCTTGATTAAGTAGCGCTTCGACGTGCCAGGGACGAAATCTCGCGGCCAGCATGTCTGGGTCGGGACGATAGCTTACAACATTGCACGCCAACGCACTCATTTCTTACCTCCTGCTCACTTGGCCAACCTGGTTAAACGGCATCGAAATCGAACAGCGGGCGACGACAGGAAGGTGCCGGAACTTCAATCATCGGCCCCGGGGCCTGCCCACCGGCATGACGGAAAGCGGCTCCTCCGCCGGTGTGAAGGGCATGACACGCCGCAGCGCATCGTCATCAAAACCACCGATGACGAAGGTCCCGAGATCTAGTGCAACCGCCTGAAGGTACACGTTCTCTGCGGCATGCCCATGATCCATGTAGACGTAGTGCACTCCCCGCTTGCCGTATTTGCCGGTCGTGCGTGCAAAGAGTGCGGAGAAGACCAGGGACGCCGGAGCCTTTTTTATCGACGCCTGGTGCGCGGCGCCGCTCAGCTCGCCGCGCCTGTCTCCGGCGAGCACCAGGGCGAGGGTGTGGGCCTGCGGGCGGTAGTGGTAGATACCGGGGGGAAGATCCCCGACCTTGCCGGCAACGAGATAGAGTTCCAGAGGATAGAGGGCGCCGGCCGACGGGACCGTTCTGCGTCCTCTCGGAGCAGTCACCCCCTGGGCTGCCCAGAGTAGCTGGCCGACCTCGGCCAAGGTGAGCGGCTCGTCCCGATACTCGCGGATGGACCGCCTGCTGAGGAGCG
>DATCHY010000304.1:0-3500 GCA_036508065.1 Geomonas sp.
ATCCCCAGTTCCAATACGTGACAACAGTGTTTGACTAACCGACCCGCTGTGCCTGAGGAGCGGAGCAATAATTTTGACTTTTGCCTGCTTTATATGTTAAGAATAAAAACTTTTATTGTTTACGCTACAAATTT
This sequence comes from Geomonas sp., assembly GCA_036508065.1. GTDB lineage: Bacteria > Desulfobacterota > Desulfuromonadia > Geobacterales > Geobacteraceae > Geomonas. The sequence goes on from DATCHY010000304.1 coordinate 135, forward strand.
TCACATAGGTCGAAGGGGGAAAGCATCATGCATCATTTTCAGTACAAGGGTGATGAGCTGTATGCTGAAGAGGTTGCCGTAAAGGATATCGTGGCGGCTGTGGGAAGTCCGGTCTACATATACTCACAGGCAACGCTGGAAAGGCATTTCAAGGCGATGGACGATGCCTTCGCCTCGGCACCGCATACCATCTGCTATTCCGTCAAGGCCAACTCAAACCTTGCCGTGCTGAAAACCTTCATCAACCTGGGCGGCGGCGTCGATATCGTCTCCGGCGGCGAACTGTTCCGGGCTCTCAAGGCCGGGGTCGATCCCAAGAAGGTCGTCTACTCCGGCGTAGGCAAAAGAGACGACGAGATCGTTTACGCCCTTGAGAGCGGCATTCTCATGTTTAACGTGGAATCGGAGCAGGAACTGGACCGGATCAACCAGGTGGCCGGCCGCATCGGCAAGAAGGCGGGGATCGCCATCCGTGTCAATCCCGACGTCGACCCGGAAACCCATCCCTACATAACTACCGGTCTCAAGAAGGCGAAGTTCGGCATCAACATAGAGCGCGCTCTCGAGCAGTACAGCCGCGCCAAGGCAATGGCTAACCTGGAGATCCTCGGGATCGACTGCCACATCGGGAGCCAGCTGACCAAGGTTTCCCCGTTCGTCGACGCTATCAAGAAGCTGAAGAGGCTTTTGGTCGGTGTGAAAGAGTTGGGAATAGAGATGAAGTACCTCGACCTCGGGGGTGGTCTCGGCATCCAGTACAACGACGAGGCGCCGCCGCTTCCCGCGGACTACGGCTCTTCCATCCTGGCAGAAACCAACGGGCTCGGCCTGCACCTGCTGTTCGAGCCAGGCAGAAACCTGGTCGGCAACGCCGGCATTCTGGTCGGCACCTGCCTCTACACCAAGAAGGGCGAAGAGAAGAATTTCGTCATCGTCGATGCGGGCATGAACGACCTGGCCCGTCCCGCCCTCTACGGCTCCTTCCACGGCGTAACGCCGGTGAAAAAGGACCAGGACGGCATGATCGAGGGTGATATCGTCGGCCCCATCTGCGAGTCGGGCGACTTCCTGGTCAAGGATCGCGAGATCCCGAACTTCCGCCAGGGCGACCTGATCGCCTTCATGTCTGCGGGCGCCTACGGCTTCACGATGAGCAGCAACTACAACAGCCGTCCGCGCGTCACCGAGGTGATGGTAAAGGGCGATAAGTTCGAAATCATCCGCAGCCGCGAGACGGTCGAGGACCTGGTCAGGGGCGAGCGGATCCCGACCTTTCTGTAGGGGCGCATAAGAGACTTGAAGTATTGCAGGCGGTGCAGGGTAGGCGTCAGCTTCCCCTGCCGGAAACTTCGCGAAACAGACTGATAACTAGTTGCAGCACAAGGAGGTAGCCCATGTTCCAGGGAAGTATCGTCGCCATCGTCACCCCGTTCATAAACGGCGCGGTTGATGAAGAAAAGCTGCGGGAGCTGGTGGAATTCCAGATAGAAAACGGCACTGATGCCATCGTGCCGTGCGGCACGACCGGCGAGTCGTCGACCCTCGATTATGTCGAGCACGACAGGGTCATCAAGATCGTCATCGAGCAGGTTAACAAGAGGGTCCCGGTCATCGCGGGAACCGGTTCCAACTGCACCCGGGAGGCGATCGAGATCACGCGGCACGCGAAGGAGCTCGGCGCGGACGGTGCGCTCCTGGTCACCCCGTACTACAATAAGCCCTCCCAGGAGGGGCTCTTCCTGCACTACAAGGCGGTCGCTGACGCGGTTGCGCTGCCCCAGGTGCTCTACAACGTCCCCGGGCGCACCAGCGTGAACCTGCTGCCGGAAACCGTGGCACGCCTCGCCGTACACCCGAACATCGTCGCCATCAAGGAGGCTACGGGATCGCTGCAGCAGGCCTCCGAGGTGCTGGCTCTTTGCGGCGAGAACATCACGGTCCTCTCGGGTGACGACTTCATCACCCTGCCGATGATGGCCTGCGGCGCCAAAGGGGTGATCTCCGTCACGGCCAACATCATGCCGAAAGAGGTTGCCGCGCTGGTCGACGCCTTCTTCGCCGGGAACCTTGAGGAGGCGAAAAGGCTGCACCTGTACCTGTTGAAGATCTCCAACGCCATGTTCATCGAGACCAACCCGGTTCCTGTCAAGACGGGCGTATCGCTTATGGGCAAGTGCCGCGACGAGGTCCGCCTCCCGCTGGCGCCGCTTGCCGAGGCGAACCGGGCTAAGCTGGCCGCGATCATGAAAGAATACGGGCTTATCTAAGGAATCGGAGCAAGATAATGATAAAAATTGCTGTATGCGGGGCCGCGGGACGTATGGGGGGGCGGATCATCGCCGCCATCAAGGAGGCGGAAGGCGTGGAACTCTCGGGCGCCCTGGAGCGTCCGGGACATCCGATGATCGGCCAGGATGCCGGGTACAATGCGGGTTTGGGTGCCATCGGCCTGTCCATCAGCGACGACCTGAACGAGGTGGTTGCCGGTTGCGACGTGCTGATCGACTTCACCACCCCGAAGGTTTCCCTCAAGAATCTCGAGGTCTGCTCGCTTCTGGGTAAATCCATCGTCATCGGCTCCACCGGATTCACCCCCGAGGAGCGCGCCTTCGCCGCGGAACTCGCGCGCGAGATCCCGGTCATCATCGCACCGAACATGTCGGTCGGAGTGAACGTCTGCTTCAAGGTCCTTGCCGACGTGGCCAAGATTCTAGGTGAAGATTTCGACGTGGAGATCGTGGAGGCGCACCATCGTCTCAAGAAGGATTCCCCTTCCGGGACCGCGGTCAGGATGGGCGAGGTGGTGGCCGGGGCGCTCGGGCGCGACTACAACAAGGTCGCGAACTTCCACCGCGAGGGTATCTGCGGCGAGCGGACCCACGACGAGATCGGCATGCAGACCATCCGCGGCGGCGACATCGTCGGCGAGCACACCGTCTACTTCATCGGGATGGGCGAGCGGGTCGAGATCACGCATCGCGCCCACACCCGGGACATGTTCTCGCGGGGGAGCGTGCGCGCCGCCAAGTGGGTGGTGAGTGCCAAGCCGGGCGTCTGGGATATGCAGGACGTGCTCGGGCTGAGATAGAGATTTAGCAAGACATAAGGAGACTGTTTAATGGCACAGATTAACGATAACTACCTGAAACTCAAGGCAGGATACCTCTTCCCGGAAATCGGGCGCCGGGTGCGTGCCTTTGCCGCCGCGAACCCCGAAGCCAAGGTGATCCGTCTCGGGATCGGCGACGTGACTCAGCCGCTCACCCCGGCCATACTGAAGGCGTTCCACGCCGCGGTGGACGATCTCGGGAGCGAAGGCTCCTTCATGGGGTACGGCCCCGAGCAGGGGTACGACTTCCTGATCAA
>DATCHY010000305.1:0-2356 GCA_036508065.1 Geomonas sp.
CCCCGCAGAAGCTTGCCCTGACTCTCTGCCTGGGAACCGCCACTGGCATTATGCCGCTTTTATGGGGAACCACCCTCCTGTCCGCCGCGTTCGCGACGGTCTTCAAGCTGAACCAGGGTGCCATGCAGGCCCTTAACTACCTTTGCTACCCGCTGCAACTCGCGCTGTTCATCCCTTTTTGCCGTCTGGGTGAGCTTCTCTTCCACGTAGGCCCGGAGGTTTCCGTTGGCGTGCTGACCGGTGCCCTGCATGGCCATGTCGGCGCAGCCCTCAACCTTATCGGTTGGGCCTCCCTGAGGGCCATAGGCGCCTGGCTCATCACCGTCGCTCCGCTCGCCCTCCTTGTCTATCCACTGCTGAAAGTCATGCTGAAACGTCGGAGAGGCGTTGAGCCGTTGAGTCGTTAAGCCTCAACCTCAACCTTAACCTCAACCTGTTTCACGATTACCAGCTTCAGGTTGAAGGCGGCCTGGAAGAGATCGCTCTTGTTTCTCGCGCCGAAAAGCTCGACTGACATGTCGTCATGGCCGATGAGGCCAAGCCGCAGCGTGCTCGGGGAGAGGGTGCGTTCGAGCGTCTCGACCACGCTGTTTCGCCGCCGGTCCAGGCCGTCGCACAGACGCACGATGCCGCCCAACCTGGAAACGAGCGCCTGGTCGGCTGCGGCAAGCCTGACGTACTGGTCATGCTTCTTCTTCGGGAGCGCCTTCCTGTGGTAGCGGGCGATGTTGGCGATCAGCTCGCGCTCGCGCGGGGTGAAGCCGAACAGGTCGGCATGGCGGATCAGATGGTAGGAGTGCTTGTGGTGGCTCGAGTAGTTTATGAAGTACCCGACGTCGTGCAGTAGCGCCGCGGCCTCCAGCAGGCGCCTTTCCTTGTCGGTGAATCCGTACCGGGACGAGAGTGTCTGGAAGATCTCCAGAGACAGCTTCTCGACGTGCAGGGAGTGCTCCTCGTCAAAATGGCAGGATCGGGCGAATTCCAGCACCGACTCGCGCCAGGAGCGCGGCGGCTTTCCCTGAGGCAGCAGGCGCTCCCTGCGCAGCCCACGCAGGATCAGACCCTCGCGGATGCCGCGCTCGTTCACCCTCAGCAGGTTCACCTGAAAGAAGTCCATCACTTCATCGACCACCGTGACGCCGGCAATGATGATGTCGGAGCGGTCCGGGTTGAGGCCGGGGAGCGACCGGCGCTCCTTGTCGCTCTTTCTGAGCAGCATTGCCAAAAGGTGCACCACCTCCGAGCGGAGCAGCTCGTAGCCGTGGATCGAGTCGTAGCGCTCGCGCCGCCCCGCCATCACCATGGCGGCGATGGAGGTGATGGTGCCGCCGGAGCCTACCAGGCACTGCATCGCCGAGCGCTCCTGCGGCGCGAAGGAATTTTTCAGCGCCTTGCGGATATGCCTGCGCAGCTTCTGGTACTCTTCCGGGTGCACCGGATCGCTCTTCAGAAAGGTTTCCGTCAGGAACACCGCCCCGAGCTCCAGGGATAGGATCTCCTCGATATGGGTGCCAAGGGCCGTGATCAGCTCCAGGCTCCCGCCGCCGATGTCGAAGATCAGGTGGCGCACCCCCTCCAGGTCGAAATTGTGGAAGGCGCTCAGCGCGGCGAGCTCCGCCTCATCCTCGCCGCTGATGACCTCGACCTCCAGCCCGATCTGGCTCTTGATCGCCCTGATGAACTCCGCTCCGTTGGCGGCCTTGCGGACCGCGCTGGTGGCCACCGCCTCTATGGAGCGCACCTGGTAGCCGTCGATGATCTTCTTCTGGCGCGAAAGCGCCTCCAGTGCTCGCTCCCAGGCGGCGGGCGCGATGTTCCCGGTCTGGTTCAGCCCCTCGCCGAGCCGGACGGTCACCTTTTCGTCGTCGAGGATCTTGTATTTGCCTGCGGCATCGACCTGGATCACGATGCTTCGGATCGAGTTGGTGCCGATATCGACGGCTGCCAGCCGGTTTAGTTTCACAATGAACTCCTTGCCCGTGCCCCTATGGTATCAACGGGAAAGCTGTCGATCATCTTGACGAAGGAGGCGAAGAGGCGGCTTCTCCTGGCGCTGATGACCCGCAACAGGCTCTGCTGTCCGGTCCCCTCCGGGATCCGGTCCAGCACCATCTGCGCAAAGACGTCGAGATCGTGCAGCTTGCCGAGTACCTCCTGATACTCCCTCAGGGCGCGATGCAGCTCCGGAAAGCGGCTTTTAAAGAGCGGCTCGAGGATCTCCAGCCGGTAGCGCATCCTCTTGACCGCAATCCTCAGTTGGTGCTGGGCGCCGGCGTTCTCCTCGTGCAGCGCCTGGGGGCGCAGCTCGGCGAGGGGGCGCGCGCGGTCAGCGATCGCGCCGTCGGCAAACGGGGAA
>DATCHY010000306.1:0-6169 GCA_036508065.1 Geomonas sp.
CGGCCGCAGGAGCCGTTAAAAACCACGACACGGTAACCCTGCGGCATACCGCGCCGAGCGGGGCGGGTCAGACGGTCACCACCCTGACCATCGGCGGCAAGAGCGCCACCTTCTCGAGCACCACCGCCAGCACCATCAACAGCGTCACCACCTTCTCCTTTGCTCCCGCATCGGTGACCGGTGTGGCTGCCGGGTCGACGCAGACCTCCGATACAATAACCGTCGCGGTAACCGGCACTTCCGCGGCGGTCAGCGTCTCAGGGGGACAGTATAAGGTCAACAACGGCAGTTTCACCTCGGCCGCCGGGAGCGTGAGCAACAACGACAATATCACCGTGCAGCACACCGCTGCTAGCGCAGATGGGCAGACGGTCAGCACCACCCTGACCATCGGCGACAAGAGCGCCAACTTCTCCAGTACCACCGCCAGCAGCTCGGTCTCCGCCTTCTCCTTTTCACCGGTATCGATAAGCGGCGTGGCGGGTGGGTTGTCACTGACCTCCAATGCCATCACCGTAGCTCTCAGCAGCGGCACTGTCGCTTCGATAAGCGTCGCGGGCGGAGATTGCAAGATAAACGACGGCAGCTACACCTCGGCCGCGGGGACCGTCAGAAACAACGACAAGGTCACCGTGCGGCACACCTCGGCGAGCGTGGCTGGGCAGACGGTCACCACGACCCTGATCATCGGTGAAAAAAGCGCCACATTCTCAAGTACTGCAACTACTACTGTCACCGCTATAAACGGTAGTTGAGGACAGTCCGCCCGTCTTAATTATTTCATGCCTCTTTAGTCTCTGTCGCCGCCACCAAACAAAGAAAAGGGGTTAGCCTGTTCGGCTAACCCCTTTTCTTTGCCATGGGTAGTCCTGCTTGAAACCACGGATAGATGTTTGGTGTTACCCCCCCTTTGCAAAGGGGGAAGGTTGGGCATAGCTTAATAAGCTGAAGAGATACCGAAGTTATAAGCAGGACTGGGTACTAGGACCCGGCGAGCAGCCGGGGGACGACGGATCACCCTTTGGGCTGCCTCACGGGAAGTGTCACGGTAACTTCCGTTCCCTTGCCGAGAGTGCTGTGCACGTCGATATCCCCGCCGTGACGCTTGACGATGCCGTAGCTTACGGTAAGGCCGAGCCCCGGCCCTCTCCCGAGCGGCTTGGTGGTGAAGAAGGGGTCGAAGATCTTGCTGAGATTTTGTGCCGGTATGCCGCACCCTGTGTCCCGGATGCAGATGACGACCTGCGGGGTTTCCGCATATCTCTTGACGAGCCGCGTGGTGATTTCCACCTTCCCCTGGTCCGGGACGGCGTTCTTGGCGTTCTGGAGGATATGGGTAAACACCTCCAAAAGCTTCAGGGAATCCCCTTTGATGGCGGGGAGTTCCTGATCCATGCTCCAGTCGACCCGGATACCGCCCCGGGCGAACTGATCGCCAGTCACTTCGAGGCTGTTCCTCAGCACTTCGTTCAGGTCCATCTGCGAGAAGTTGCACCGGGTCTGAGTGGAAAACCGGATCAGGTCTTCGACGATCTTCTGGCAGCGGATCGCAGCGCTCTCAATGCTCTCAAGCACATCGATGCCGTCCATGAGGGCCGGCACGATCGGTTGTGACATAGCTGTGCTGCGCAACAGCTGAATCGCGCTCAGAATCCCGGCCAGCGGGTTGTTGAGCTCATGTGACGCCCCGGAAACCACCTCGCCCAGGGTCGCCATTTTCTCGGACTGGATCAGCTTGGCCTGCGCCTCCTTCAGATGCCGGGTCTTTTCCTCCACCTTTATCTCCAGTTGGTGCTGCCACTGCTCGCGCTCCTTCTCCATCTGCTTCCGCTCCGTAGTATCGCGCAGCAGGACCTGGATGGCGGGCTTCCCCTCCAGTGAGATGCTGGTTCCTACCGATTCCACTTCGACGATGGTACCGTCCAGGCGCACCACCTTCATTTCCATACGGGGGGTAACGGCATTGGGGACTTCCAGCTGCTGCATCCTGGTTTTGATCTGCTCACGGCAGTCGGGGTGAATGAGGGAGATCATCGGTCGACCGATCAACTGCTCGGCGGTGCCGGTACCGAAAAGGTGGGCGGCCTCCTTGTTTGCGTAAAGGAATAGGCCGCCTCTGTGGACCACGATCGCCTCGGGGGCATGCTCGACCAGCTGGCGGTAACGCTCCTCGCTTTGGAGCAGCTCCCTTTCCATGAGGTTTCGTTCGGTTATGTCCCTGAATATCCCCCGCGTGACCGACGGCTTGCCGTCAACGAAGCTGCAGTTGATGCTCCCCTCGAGAACCACCACCCGGCCTCCCTTGGCGACGAACTGCACCTCTACCCGCGGCACACTTGTGCCGTTCATGATCTGCAGGAAGAGCAGGGAGCAGTGATCCCGGCAGGCAGGGGCGATGATGTCAAACACCTTTAATGCGGCGATCTCCGCATCGGAGTAGCCGAGGGTCGCCTTCCAGGCGCGGTTCACGTAGATAAAGGAGCCCTGCGGATCGACACTCTGGATGAGGTCGTTGGCATTGTCCAGGAGATCCCGGTAGCGCTCCTCGCTCTCCTTCAGGGCTTCTTCGGTCCGTTTGCGGTCCGAAATGTCCAGGAAACTTTCCACCAGGTGCAGGCGCCCCCGAAGCGTTATCTTGGCAACGGTCTTGACCACCGTGACATATTCCCCTTTTGCCGTGATAACCTGCCGCTCACAACAGTCGATACAGTGCCCGAGATCCGTTATCGGGCAGTGGCCGATCTCGGCGGCGCAGATGAACCTGTGGCAGACCGAGCCGAGGATCTCGTCCCTTGAGACGCCGATCACCTCCATGGCCTTGGGGTTTGCCTCGACGATGATGTGGCTTTCGGCATCGATGACGAGGATCCCGACCTGTGCCGTGGCGAGGATGGCGGCCAGGTACTGCTGGCTTTCTTTGCAGTCCCCCTCCACCCGATCCGGATCGAAGAGGCCTTCCTGGATAGACTGAGATAAATCCCGGGCCGGTATTGCCAGGGTTCCACTGTTTGGCATATGAGACTCCGGATGTTACGTCCTGCTCTGTTCGATTTGGCGAAAAGGGTCTGCACCCCTATGTCCGGCTGCGAAAACGGCAGCTGCCACTTTTGTGGTGAGGAAGGCTACTTTTATTTGTCAAAGTAATCAAGCGGAAAGTTCCGGCTAGGGCAAACGCTAGGAAACCGCCAGTTCCTTCAGCCTTTGCTCCGCTTCACGGTATCCCAGATCGGCCGCCCTGCGAAACCACTTTTCGGCCTCGCTACGGTCCGGCGGCACCCCTACCCCCAGCAGATACAGCATCCCCAAATCATACTGGGCGTTGGCAAACCCTTTCTCGGCTGCGTCGCGGAAAAGCTCCCGCGCCTTGGCGAAGTTCTCCTCGACCCCTTCGCCGCGCAGGTACATGAAGGCCAGGTTCCACTCACCCAGAGGGAAGCCTTGCGCCGCCGACTTGCCGTACCACCTGGCTGCCTCCTTCTTGTCCATAGTGACGCCCACCCCGGAGGCAAAGAGTACCCCTAACTTGGACTGGGCCTCCGGATCGCCCTGTTCAGCCTGCCGCCTGACCGCAGGGATATCCACGCCATCGAATCCCCATGCCGGCAGCAGCATCAGGACAAGCAGGCACCCCAACGCCAAAACCTGTATCTTTTTCATCCATCCCCCTCACGCATGCCGATGTTTCGCAAAAGAATGCAAGGACCCTGCCATGTTGCGGCGGCCGCCTGGCGCAGTCAACCGCACAATCTGGCCGGCTGCCAGGGAAAACCGCCGGGCGGGGCGGCCATCCGGCGGCGTCTGTACGGCACGTATCGTGCTGTTAATCCGTTGGCTCACACCAGGCAGCACCCCCGGGGAGCGCGCAGGCAGGCATGGGACGTCTCAACTGCGCGGCGCAGAGGCCATCCAGGGGAGCCGCATACGCATTAAGGCATCGTTATCACAACGAAATTGTACTCCTGCGTCAGCTGCGGACCCGCCTGGCACAGCCGGCAAAACGAAGAGGTGTCCTGGACGGCTGGGAGCCGTGCCTGGGCAAAGACGGGGAGCCGGGTGGGTCATTTGACCCAGCGGCTGCGTTAAATGCCCATCATGATAGGCGCCTGAGGCGGAAAGGGCGCCGCATCGGGGACGACAGCGACCCTCGCCGGAGGTGAGATCGCTTGCACATGTTTCATGAGCGTCCGCCAGCCGCCTGGTCAGCCGCCACTGTAGCATCGACGGTGTCCAACGGCCTTCCCGGTATGAAGGTGGTCCAACGAGTCAGGAAAACGATGAAGGGATAGAACATGGTGAACAAGAACCGCATTCTGGTGGTGGACGATGAAAAGCTGATCTCCTGGTCCCTCGCCACCATGCTCAAAAAGGAAGGGTACGAGGTGGAAACCGCCGCCTCGGGGAAGGAGGCGATCCTGAAGTTCGAAAGCTTCCGGCCGGAACTGGTCCTGCTCGACATCTGCCTCCCCGACGTGAGCGGCCTAGAGCTGCTGAAACGGTTCAAGGGGGCCAATGAGGACATCTACGCCATCATGATCACCGCCTACGCACACGCCGATTCCGCCGTCCTGGCACTGCAGGACGGGGCGGAGGATTACTTCGGCAAACCGTTCAATCTGGACGCCGTCAAGCACGTGGTGAAAAAGGCCTTTGAGAAAAGGCGGCTCAAGAAGGAGGTTGACTATTTCCGCGGGGAACTGCGCAAGAAGTCGGATCAAGACAAACTGGTCGGCAACAGCCAGAAGATGATCGAGGTCTTCAAGATGATCAAGATCTGCGCCGATGCGGATGCGAAGACAGTTCTGATCACCGGTGAAAGCGGCACCGGCAAGGAGCTTGTGGCGAAGGCGCTCCATCTCCACAGTGCCCGATCGGAGGCGCCCTTCATAGAGATAAACTGTGCGGCGATCCCGGAAAACCTGTTGGAAAACGAGTTGTTCGGCCATGAAAAGGGGGCCTACACCGACGCCTCGAAGCGGCACAAGGGGGTGTTCGAAACGGCTGAGGGTGGCGCGGTCTTTCTTGATGAGATAGGGGACATGCCCTTTGCCATGCAGGCGAAGATCCTGAAAGTGATCGAAAGCAAACGGTTCCGCAGACTAGGCGGCCAGGACGACGTGGAGGCGGACGTCCGGATCATAACTGCCACGCATCAGAACCTGCCGAAGATGGTCAAGGAGGGGAAGTTCCGCTCTGACCTCTTCTTCCGCCTGAACGTCATGAACATCGACCTCCCCCCCTTAAGGAAGCGCAAGGAGGACATACCGTCGCTGGTCCAGTATTTCATCAAGACGCTGAACGAGGAATATGGCAGAAACGTGCTGGCAGCCTCTGCGGAAGCGATGGAATACCTGGTCCGCTATGACTGGCCCGGAAACGTACGCGAACTGCGCAACTGCGTCGAGCGGCTCATGATGCTGGAGCAGGAGAAGATCCTTTCCTCCCAATACCTGAGTGCCGAAATCAGGCAAAGCTTTGCCGCGGAACAGGCCGAGAGTCCCGAGGTCATCAGATCCGACTCCGCCGGGACACATATCCTGCTCCCCGAGTCCGGGATCTCGCTTGAGGAACTGGAAAAGCTCCTGATCCAGTTCGCGTTGGAAAAGTCCGACGGAAACCAGACCAAGGCGGCAAAGTTCTTAAAAACCAGCAGGGACACGCTGCGCTACCGGATTAAAAAATTCGGACTCGGCGAAGCGGGAAAGGATGATGAACTGGAAGCGTGCTGCGAAACGCAGGAACCGGCCGGCGCAAACGGGCTGGGAAGCTCCGGATGGGCCTGACCTGCTGCGCGGCCTCGCTAAAAGGTGCGCCGGTTCACCTCTGACAGTCACCGCTTTTCCAAGCCTGCGACGACGAGAGCAAGGTCAAGGTAGCCGGGCCTCAAAGGAAGGGATGGATGGAACAGCTAAGCGTAAAATGCAGAATAATCCTCGTTTCGGCTCTCGCATGCCTGATCCTGGGCATAGCGATGGCACCCGCAGGCCCGACAATCCCCTTTTCAACCGTTTTAGACGAACATCTTGAATACCCCTCGAAAGCGCCAAGCCTGAAACAGGGAGTCAGCGCCCAAGCTACGGGAACACCCTTGAACTGCACGGGGGGAAACTCCGTCAACTGCCACATTTCTGGCAATCAGTCGGGACTCTAGTTCCCAGTCCTGCTTGAAATG
>DATCHY010000307.1:0-8774 GCA_036508065.1 Geomonas sp.
CAAAGTTGTGACCAAAATAAAAACGGCCACCTAGGAAAAACCCAAGTGGCCGTCTTTATTGTGAAATTGGTCGGTGCGACAAGATTCGAACTTGCGACCACTAGACCCCCAGTCGTTAAGGGCGCCGAAACCGTAGCCCACGGTAGTAGCTGATGGTGCTTGTTTACAGCATTCCGTCAGGTTTGTCAAAAACCATTTTACCTGACTCTGCATGGTAATGACCGGTTCTTACTGCACAATTCACTGCACACTGGGTTGGAAAGCTCGCAGCTACACGCTACCCCTGCCCTTCCATCAACAACGGAACAGATCTCCGGGATTCACTGCTCACCACTGGCGGACCGACCCGTAATAGATCAGGAGGCCGAAGATTGCAACAATTTCCCTGGGAAAAGCTCCGATATCGGTCAATTCACGACGAGAAATTCGAGCAGTTCACCCCGCCAGATCCTAAGTCTCTCTGTGCACGTTTTCATTGTTACCCCTTGGCAGCTAATACCCTGAAAACAAGGGGTTTTGCCCGAGCCATAGCAAACGGTATTTCTCTTTATTGCACCTCATTGGCCGGTGTCAAAAACACACCGTTAGCACCGTCGGCAGGGATCTGTAGTCCTTGCGCCACCACCTCGGCGATGTCCATTACCCGGGTATTCCCACGTCCCTTGTCCTTCAGGCCATCCTCCATCATGGTCATGCAGTAGGGGCAGGTGACGCAGATGGTATCCGGCGAACCGGCGAGCGCCTCGCTCACCCGGTTCAGGTTGATCCTATCGCCGAGGTGCTCTTCCATCCACATGCGTCCGCCGCCGGCGCCGCAGCAGAACGAGTTTTCGCGGTTTCTCTCCATCTCCGCCGGCGCGCTCCCGGTTGCCAGTTCGAGCACCGAGCGCGGCGCCTGGTAGACGCCGTTATGCCGCCCGAGGTAACAGGAATCGTGGAAAACGACGCTGCCTGCTTCCGTCGCCTTCAGCCCCAACTTTCCCTGGCGCAACAGGGTCTCGAGGAACTCGGCATGCGGGATGACCTCGAGCTCCAGTCCGTACTGGCGGTAATCGTTTTTCAGGGTGGTAAAGCAGTGCGGGCACTGGGTGATGACCTTTTGCACCCGCTTTTCCTTGAAGAGCGCCACGTTCTCCCGAGCCATCCGGTCAAACAGGAATTCGTTCCCCAGCCGGCGCAGGGAGTCCCCGCAGCACTTCTCATCCTTGCCGAGGATCCCCCAGGAGACCCCTGCGGCGTCCAGGATCTGCGCCATGGCGAGCGTCACCTGCTTGCTTCTGGAGTCGAAGGAACCAGCGCAACCCACGTAGAGCAGGTACTCGGTGCTCCCCGCCTCGAAGGTTTTCACCGAAAGGGCGCTCGCCCATTTGCTCCGCTCGCCGGGGGCGATCCCCCAGGGGTTGCTCCGCTGCTCCATGTTTTAGAAGAGGTTCAGTAGCTCCTCCGGGAAATCGGCGTCCATCTGCACCAGGTGCCGGCGCATCTTGATCAGCTTCGGCATCTGCTCGATGAAGACAGGACAGGCGGCAAGACAGGCGCCGCAGGTGGTGCAGGACCAGATGGCGTTCTTATCGATGCTTCCCTCCTCCGCCCCGATAAGCGGCACGGTCGGCTCGCCACCTCGCTGCAGCAGCGGGCCGTTCGCCAGGAGGTTCTCCTTGATCTGGTGCATGACCAGGCGCGGGTTGAGCGGCTTGCCGGTGGCGGATGCGGGGCACTCCTTCTGACAGCGGCCGCACTCTGTGCAGGAAAACGAGTCGAAGAGGTCCTTCCAGGTGAGTCGGTCGATGCTTCCGGCGCCGAAAACATTGCCTTCGGCAAATTCCTCGCGGGACGGGACCTGCCGGGTATCCAGCCCCTTGAAATAGCAGTTCGGTATTGCCGCGAGGATGTGCATGTGCTTGCTGTAGGGAAGATAGTTCAGAAAGGACAGGAGCACGGCTGCGTGCAGCCACCAGGAGCAGGCGGCCACGGTGCCGAGCGGCGCGCCCGCCGCCGGGCCGGCAAGGAGCCGGGCCAGTGCCGAGGAGACCGGCATGGCCGCCGCGGCGGGCTCGGTACCCAGGGCGATTTCGGCGCCATGCAGGCCGAAGTAGGCCAGCATGAGCACGCCGATCATGGCGAGGATGGCGAAGGCCTCGCTCGTGCGCGCCCCCTGATAGGGGGGTGTGAAAACCCTTCTCAGCGCGGCGGCGCTGACGGCGACCAGGGCGGACAGGGAGACCAGATCGAAGGCGGTGAGCAGCGGGTGGTAGAGGAATGCCGGCAACAGGGAGAGCCGTGCGGCCGGAAACACGCCGCCCAGGAGGAACTCCGTGTTGGCGAGTACCAGGATGAGAAAGGACCAGAATATGAGCAGATGGTTGATGCCGAAGGGGCGGCTGACCACCCGCTTCTGCAGGAAGGCGAACAGGAACGTCCCCCTGAGCCGAGCCGCCAGACCGGAGCAGCGGTCCTCGGGCAGCCCGACGGCAACCAGGCTGAAGCGGCGGTAGCAACTCCAGACGAACAGGGTGCAGGCGGCTATCAGTAACGGTGTGAAGATGACGGGATTAGGTTGCATAGGGGTATTCCTTCTGGATTGATAATCAAGTCAAAACCGTCTCACCCAAGTACGCCAAGCCGCAGAAAAAGTCCGTTACACAGATCGGATTTCAGCATGCCTTTAGGCTGCGTCTTTGCGGTTTTGCGTGAGATGCCTTTGTGTTTCCGCCCGGTTACACGCTTCCCTTGCGGCTTTCAGTTCCCGCAGTTGGCTCGTTAGTGCCGGGACCACCTGGAACAGATCTCCGACAATGCCGTAGTCTGCCACCTCGAAGATCGAGGCCTCGCGGTCCCGGTTGATGGCGATCACCAGGTCGGAATCCTGCATGCCGACTATGTGCTGGATCGCCCCCGAGATGCCGCAGGCGATGTAGATCTTGGGCCGGACCGTCTTGCCGGTCTGCCCCACCTGGCGGTCGGCCGGCATCCACCCGGCGTCCACCGCGCTGCGGGAGGCGCCCACCACGCCGCCCAGTTCGTCGGCCAGCTCCTTCAGGAGGGTGAAGTTCTCCTGCGCCATCATGCCGCGCCCGCCCGAGACGATGAACTCGGCGCCGGCGATGTCGACCTGGTCCCCCTTTTGGTCGCGGATCACCTGCAGCACCTTGGTGAAGATATCCTCCTCGCTCATGGGGAGCGACACCTGGACGATCGTGCCGCTCCGCCCCGCCACGCGCTCCGGCATCGGCATGACGTGGGAGCGCACCGTGGCCATCTGCGGGCGGAACCTGTCGCACATGATGGTGGCCATGATGTTCCCGCCGAAGGCAGGGCGTGTCTGCATCAGGTTGCGCTTGTCGTCGATATCGAGCCCGGTGCAGTCCGCGGTGAGCCCGGTCCCGACCCGGGTGGCGACGGCTCCGGCCAGGTCGCGGCCCATTCCGGTCGCCCCCATCAGGATCACCTCGGGCTTGTACCTGTCGATCAGGTGGCACAGGGCGTCCAGGTACGGGTAGGTCCGGTAGTGGTTCAGCACCGGCTGGTCCATGAGATACGCTCTCTGCGCCCCGTAGCTGAAGGCCTCGTCACACAGGTGCGCCACCCCGTCGCCCAGGACTACGGCGCAAAGCTCCACCCCGAGGCTGGCGGCAAGCTGCGCCCCCTTGCCGAGCAGTTCCCAGGAGACCCGGGCGGCCTCCCCCCCGGTCTGCTCGATGAAGACCCAGACCCCGCGATAGGCAGCAAGAAGTTCGCGGCGCGCCCTCTCCTCGGGATCCGCATCCGTTTCTGGGAGCTCCTTCTGGTCGGCGAGTGCCGCGAGCAGCTCCAGTTCCTCTTTGGTGTAGAAGATCTCCAGCGCGCTGCCGGGGCAGGCCTTGACGCACTTGAGACAGCCAATGCATTTGGCAAGCGCTATCTCGGGCTCACCCGCCTCGTTCATCTCGATGCCGTCGACCGGGCAGATGCTCTGGCAGCGGGCGCCGCAGGCGAGGCATTTTCCCGGCAGCAGCCGGACCTTGCCGCGCGGTCTTTTGGTCTTCGTTATCCCTTCGCTCATGCTGTTTGTCACCTCGTCTTCATTGGATTACAGCGCCAGCAGGTCCCGGGCCAAAAGCCGCTCCACCAGGAGCCGGGCAGTTCCGGCCGGATCCTTTAGACCGTCGCCGAGCATTTCCCCCTGGCTTCTTTGCGGGGAGAAGATCCTGCTCACCCAGGTCGGGGATCCCTTCAGCCCGATGCTGTTAACGTCCAGCTTCAATTCGCTGTTGTCCCAGACCCGGACCTCCCCCCCCGCGGCCTTGAGCCGCATCGGGACCGTCGGGTAGCGCGGGCGGTTCAGTTCCCTGACCACGGTGATCATCGCGGGAAGCTTCGCCTCCACGATCTCGTAACGCCCTTCCAGCTTGCGTCGCACCCGGATCTTCTTCGCCAGGAAATCCAGATGCTCGATCCGGTCCACCAGGGTCAGCTGGGAGAAGCCGAGCCGGACCGCTATCCCCGGTCCGACCTGCGCGGTATCCCCGTCGATGGTCTGCTTGCCGCAAAAAACCAGCCCCACCTCGTCCTCCTGGGCGAGCTTCCTGATGGCGGCCGCCAGGACGAGGCTGGTGGAGAGGGTGTCGGCGCCGCCAAAGGCCCGGTCGGAAAGCAGTATCGCCTCGTCCATCCCGAGGGCGAGCGCCTTCCTGAGGGCCGCCTCGGCGTTGGGGGGACCCATGGAGAGGGCGGCGGCACGGAAACCGTAGCGGTCCTTCATCCGGAGGCTCTCCTCCAGCGCATGGGTGTCGTAGGGATTGATGATGAAGGGAATCCCCTCGCGCACCAGCGTATTGGTGACCGGGTCGATCTGCACCTGTGTCGTATCGGGGACCTGCTTGATACAGGCAACTACGTACATGGGATACTCCTGCGATGTTCAGTTCTCGATGGGTGTTTCCATGCGCCGGGACATTTCCCACTGTTCCTTGAACAACGAGAACGCCTCGCGCATGATGAACGACGCCTTCTTGTTCCTGGTGTCCATCATCTTCTGGATGGTGTCGCGTTCCTCGTCGCTCATGCGTATGGAGATGATATTGCCCTTCCTGGTGTTCTGATCCTTCATGGTTTTTATCCCCCTTTGCCGACCTGGATATGCCGGTTTCTCACAGCAGCTGGATTTCGTCCTGAGGCTTGATTACGCCGCCTTTCAGCACCTTGGCGAAGACCCCTTCCTTCGGCATGACGCAGTCGCCCGCCTGATAGAAGATGGCGCAGCGGGTATGGCAGACCTTCCCTATCTGGGAGATTTCCAACTCCACCGCCCCGATGCCGAGTCTGGTCCCGACCGGAAGGTTCACGAGGTCTATCCCCGCTGTGGTGATGTTCTCGGCAAAGTCGCCGGGTCCCACCGACAGCCCGAGTTTCTGCATCTTGGCGATGCTCTCCAGCGCCAGCAGGCTCACCTGCCGGTGCCAGTCGCCGGCGTGGGCGTCGCCGATGATGCCGTGATTTTCCCTCAGATGCACCGATGCCGCCGGCGTCTTCCTCTCGCCCTTCGACTTGCTGACACTTACCGCGACTATCACACCCGTCATGACACCCTCCGTTTTATTGTTAGCTCCGTGGACCGCGTTAGCCGCCGATCCTCGACATGTTGACGCGGCTTTTTTCCGCACCCTCTTCAGCCAGATGATGGCGCCCCGGCTTTTCGGCCACGATGCGGCGCACCGTTTCCTGCAACAGGCCGGGGTCGGCGCTTGCCAGAACGGGCTTCAGGTCGACCCCGTGATCGGCGAAGAGGCAGCCGCGCACCATCCCCGTGGCAGTCACCCTGATCCGGTTGCAGCTGTTGCAGAAGTGCCCCGAGATCGGAGTGATGATTCCGATGGCGCCGGCGGCCCCTTGGATCTTGAAGTTCCTGGCAGGTCCCGCGGTCTCGGTGCCGACCAGCGGCAGCAAGGGGTAACGCTCGGCGATCCGCTGCAGTATCTCACCCCCGGCCATGCACTGGGCATTCCAGCCGTGATCGCGCAGGGTCGGCATGTACTCTATGAAGCGTACCGTGTACGGCTTGTCGATGCTGAGCGCGGCGAACCGCAGCAGTTCGTCGTCGTTCACCCCGCGCATGACGACCATGTTGATCTTCACCGGCGGAAACCCCGCCTGTTCAGCCGCGGCGATGCCGTCGAGCACCCGGGCGAGATCCCCGCCGCGCGTGATGCGGGCAAAGTTTTCCGGCTCAAGAGAGTCGAGGCTTATGTTGAGCCTTGCTACCCCCGCCCGCCGCAGGGGGAGAGCCAACTCCCCAAGGAGCATGCCGTTGGTGGTGAGGACCAGCTCCTTCAAACCGGAGATGCCCGACAGGCGCTCCAGGAATCCGACCAGCCCCTTTCTGACCAGCGGCTCTCCGCCGGTAATCCGGATCTTCTCTATGCCGCTCGCGACGCAGGCGCTTGCCACGCGGTGCAGTTCCTCGTAGGAAAGTAGCTCCCCGTGCCGCAGCTTCGCGACCCCTCCGGCCGGCATGCAGTAGCAGCAGCGCAGGTTGCAGCGGTCCGTAACGGAGAGCCTAAGGTAATTTATCCGCCTGCCATAGGTATCGATCAGTTTCATGTCACGTCTCCCGGCCGGATGGCCTCGGCAGCCATCGGACAGCCTTTGAAATGTATACAAGGCAAAATCGGTACCAACACCTCCGGCAAGGCCGGCAGCTACCGGCTCCGCACCGGCTGCAGGAAGCTCTAACACCGCGGTTACACGGGGAATGCGATGTTTTTTCAGAAACTGCAATAAAAACGGGGTGGGGGGATTCGGGGCTGATATGCGCCGGGATGCGGGCGCTCCACAAGGTAACAGACGTTCCATACTGGAACAGTGCGACTGTTCGATTTCAGGACTGGCACCCGGCGCGAGTCCGGCGGGCGGAAACGACGCTTTCATATAAGTAGTCGTTATGAGAAGTGAAAAGGTCAGGAAGCAATGAAAATATCGCTCTTATGGAATTCTGGTATGAGGTTTGCGATAAGTTAGAAAATCGTTTTAGGAAACCGTATGCAGTACTGAACTAGTCGCAGGTCGCACCAAACGGGCGGGGACGCCCGAACAACCACACAGGGGGAATTGAACAATGGCATTAGGAAAACAGACGTACGGATTTTACATCCCGACAGTATCGCTTATGGGCATCGGTTCAGCCGAAGAGACCGGCGGCCAGGTGAAGGCACTCGGCGCTACCAAGGCGCTTCTCGTTACTGACAAAGGGATCTCGGGCATGGGTATGGCCGACAAGATCAAGGAGCAGGTTGAAGCTGCCGGCGTCCAGTGTGTCATCTTCGACGGCGCAGAGCCCAACCCTACCGACCTGAACGTCGCCGCCGGCGTGACCGCCTACCAGAGCAATGGCTGCGACGCCATCATCACCCTGGGCGGCGGCAGCTCCCACGACTGCGGCAAAGGGATCGGCCTGGTGATCGGCAACGGCGGAGTCATCCGCGACTTCGAAGGGGTCAACAAGAGCACCAAGCCGATGCCCGCCTTCATCGCCATCAACACCACCGCCGGCACCGCTTCCGAGATGACCCGCTTCTGTATCATCACCAACACCGAAACCCACGTGAAGATGGCCATCGTCGACTGGCGCTGCACCCCGAACGTCGCCATCAACGATCCGCTGCTCATGGTCGGCAAGCCCGCGGCACTGACTGCAGCAACCGGCATGGACGCCCTGACCCACGCGGTCGAGGCTTACGTCTCCACCATTGCCACCCCGATCACCGACGCCTGCGCCATCAAAGCGATCGAGCTGATAGCCAAGTACCTCTCCCCGGCAGTTGCCAACGGCGAAGACCTGGAAGCCCGCGACAAGATGGCCTATGCCGAGTACCTGGCCGGCATGGCGTTCAACAACGCAAGCCTCGGCTACGTGCATTCCATGGCTCACCAGCTGGGCGGCTTCTACAACCTGCCGCACGGCGTCTGCAACGCCATCCTGCTGCCGGCCGTCAGCCAGTACAACCTGATCGCCTGCCCGCAGCGTTTCGCCGACATCGCAGTCGCCTTGGGCGAGAACATCAGCGGCCTCTCGGTCGTCGAAGCTGCCCAGAAGGCCATCGACAGGATCCGCACCCTGTCGGCTTCCATCGGCATTCCGACCGGCCTGAAGGCTCTCAACGTGAAGGAAGCAGACCTGAAAGTCATGGCAGAAAACGCCAAGAAGGACGCCTGCCAGTTCACCAACCCGCGTAAGGCAACCCTGGAGCAGGTGGTAGACATCTTCAAGGCGGCGATGTAAGCGGTACCTTGTCTCAAGGCACCGGGAAAAAACCGGATGGGCAGGGATCGCCCCCTGCCCATCCATCGCAAGATTCCGACAGGATGCGCGTCAGATGCATCTAGCAGTGCCGGGTAGTCGCGCATCAGAAATCTCCGAGCCATGCAGCCTAACAGGGGAAACCTCAGGGCGCCAGGCCAACGGGTTTCGCTGGAAACGGCGGAGCCTCCCTTACGGAAAGGAGTCCCCTTCGTCGCAAGACGGAGGAATTACACATGATAGGGAGCTCGACAGCATGGACAAGATACTACGCGTAAACATGACAGACCTCACCAGCAAGCTTGAGACGGTTCCAGCAGCCTGGGCCGGCCTCGGCGGCCGCGGCCTCACCTCCACCATCGTGGCCGCGGAAGTGCCCCCCACCTGCCACGCCCTCAGCCCGCAGAACATCCTGTGCTTCGCGCCGGGCCTTTTGACCGGGACTCAGGCCGCCAACTCCGGCCGGCTCTCCGCCGGCGCCAAGAGCCCGCTGACCGGC
>DATCHY010000308.1:0-2747 GCA_036508065.1 Geomonas sp.
AGTCGGCGTCAATTCGGGGTAGAGACGCATTGCATGCGTCTCGTTTCTGGCCCGTAAACCCGTCACCAATGGTTCGGTTATTCGATCGGGGTAGAGACGCATTGCATGCGTTTCGTTTCTCACCTGCATTTTTAATCGTTGTCCAATCCCTGCCCTGCACGAGTGTCCGAGACGCATGCCATGCGACCCTACCAAGCCAAAAATCGTCTCCCCGCTACGGCACGCCATCCTCAGCCATTCAGGAAATTACCCTGAAAGGAGGCTTCTTCCGACAATCGACTTCCCGCCCGGTGAAGAACAGCTTAGATTTTGTCTTGTGGAAAGACCGGATTTTTGGTAGTTATCAAGCCATGGAACGAGCATCCCGCAGCAAAAGACGTCAGGCGATCATACCCCTTCTCAAGGACCCCAGCGTCGAGGTGCGCCTTGCGGCCGCGCAGGCCCTCGAGGCACTCGAGGCGGCTGAGAGCCTGGAGGAGGTCTTCACCCGCCTGAAGCAGGGAGACCGGGGGACCAAGATCGCTGCGATCTATGCGCTCGGGCGGATCGGCGGGGAGAAGGTGCTGCCCAGTCTCCTGTACTGCGCGGGAAGGCAGGAGGAAGACATCAAGTGCGCGGCCATCAAGGTGCTGGGCGAGCTGGCTCACCCTGAAGCCCTGGCGACGCTGGTGGAAAAGCTCCGGGACTCCTCGAACGCGGTGCGCGCCATCGCCATCGAGGCGCTCTCCCATTACCGGGCCCCCTCCCTGGTGGCGCGGCTGCTCCCGTTCCTCGACGAGAAGGACGGCCTGCTCGATGCGGAGGCGGCCCTTGCCCTGGGCCGCATCGGGGACGCCACCCTGGAAGAGCCGCTCCTGAAGCTGATCAACTCCCCGCACCAAAGGACCCGGTCTGCCGCGGTCACCGCCCTGTCGCTGCTCCCCTGACACCAGCTAACCCCGATTCCCGCTAAAAGTAGCGCGAGACATCGATCCCCCTCACCAGCGGGTCGACCAGGTCGATGATGCACGCGCCGCTTTGGGCCAGGCTCTGCAGCACCGGCTCGGCGAGCGCCCTTCCGGAGCCGTCCACGATCACCTTCACCATGGCCGCACCGCTTTCGTCCGCACTCGGCGATAAGACCACCGCGATCTCGTTGCTGTCGAGCCGCACCAGGCTTCCCACCGGGAACCTGCCGGTCAGCTCAAGGAACCGCTGCACGATCTCGGCGTTCAGGCTGGTGCCGCACAGTTTGCGAATCTCCTTGACCGCCTCCGTCGGCTGCATCGGACGCTGGTAGGCCCTGAGCGTGGTGGTCGCGTCGTAGCAGTCGGCAACCGCGACGATCCCGCTCATGAGGCCGAACGGAAGCGCCCTCGCCCACTCCGGATACCCTTCCCTGTCGAAGCGGATGTGATGCCCCAGCACCCCCTCGGCCACCCGCGTGTTCACCCCCTCCATCTGGCGGACGATCTCGGCGCCGTACTCGGGATGCTTCTTCATCTCGCCGTATTCCTGGTCGGAAAGCTTTCCGGGCTTGTTCAGTATCTCCTTGTCGACCTTGGTCTTGCCGACGTCGTGCAGGAAGCCGGCGATTCCGGTCTCCTCCACCTCGTGCAGCGGCTGCCCCATCGCTGCCGAGAGCGCCATGGCAAGCACCCCGACGTTGACGCTGTGGTGGAAGGTATAGTTGTCGTAATCCTTGATCATGGTGAGCCCGAGGAGCGCTGCCGGGTCCTTGACCGCCGACGAGGCGAGGCTGTTCACCACCGCCAGCAGGGGGCGGCTGTTCGGGATCCTGCCGTTGCCTATCTCCTGGAAGATGTCGCGGATGGCGCCGATGGCGTCGTTGTAGGTGTGCGACAGGGAATCCTCCTCCCTGACCTCGATGGTGCGGATGGCACCGGCGCTGAGCCCCTGCGCCAGTTCGGCTGCCCCCCCCGCTGGCTCGGCCAAAAGGCGCGCCAGGGTCATCAGATCCTCCGCCGCGGTCCCCGGTTTCAGGGTGATGCCGAACACCCCCTTCTCCTCGAAGCGGCGCGAGAGTTCGACCAGCGGCGCCGTCGGTGCGAAGAAGATGTGCTCGCCCACGGAGAGGACGCCGTCGACGACTGCCAGCCGGATCTCCCCCCCCTCCCGGTGCATGGCAGCGGCTATCTGCGCCATCTCCCTGAACGGCTGCAGGGAGGCCGGATGCCCGGGCGGGTAGTAGCCCCCGCCGCGGATCCCCCCGGAAAGAAGCGTCGCCAGCCGTTGCGCCTGCTGCAGGCCGTTCTCAATCATGAGCCCCTCCGGAAACCCTCTCTATGGCGTCGAGCGCCTCGCGGCACGCCTCCGCCAAAGTGCCGTGCCCGGCCGCATGCCCGGTCAGAGCGGGCAGGGCAGCCTCGTCCCCGAGCGCCCCGAGCGTTGCTGCGACCGCTACCTTCAACTCCAGCCATCTTCCGAACACCGGCCAGCCCCTGGTTCCCAAGAGCCTCAGGAGCGCTCCGGTCTCCCTGCGGTCCCCGATACGCCCCAGTGCGACCAGCAGCTCCTTCTTCACGCCGAGCCCCTTGAGCAAGAGGTCGCGCCTCTCCAGGAGCTTCAGAAGGTGGGGGACCGCCTGCCTGCTCCGGATCAGACCCAGGGAGAGTATGGCGTGCAGCACCACCCCCTCGTCCGGCTCCTCCAGAAGCGGGATCAGCATCCCCTCCGCCGCGTCGCCGCCGATTTTCATGAGGGCACGTATCGCCTCCTTGCGCACCCGCACGTCATGGTGGTAGAGC
>DATCHY010000309.1:0-11528 GCA_036508065.1 Geomonas sp.
ACTCCATCTCGTGCTGGAGCGCCTGCTGCGAGGCGCTCATGGCGCATCTCCAGGCAAGGCTCGAAGTGGAGCCGGGAGGGACCAGCGCCGACGGCATGTTCACCCTGCTTCCCTGCTGCTGCCTGGGGATGTGCGGCGACAGTCCCGCCATGTCGGTCGGCGGCACGCTCTACGGCAACGTGACACCGGAGCGGGTGGACGAGATCCTGGAGCTGGAGCGCCGGTCCGAAACGATCCCGGCTATTAGTTCATGAAACAAAGCGAATCAAAGGCTTAACCACAGAGGAACACAGAGGAGCACAGAGGGAAACAATAAGACTTAACCGTTTCAGTTCCTTCGCCTCGTCTCAAACAAGATCTCTGGATACTTGGTTATGATTCTTGCTTTTCCTCTGTGGACCTCTGTGTCCTCTGTGGTTAGGCATTTTAGGGTTTTCATTCGTCACCATTGAAAAAGGCTCGGCATGGAACTGCTTCTCTTCAGACATAACCGCCCGGACCGCTCGGTGACCTTTGCCGAGTACAGCGCCGAGGGCGGCTTCGCCGGGCTCAGGAAGGCGATCTCGGGCATGTCGCCGGCCGAGGTGCAGCAAAGCGTGATCGACTCCGGGCTGCGCGGACGCGGTGGCGCCGGCTTCCCGACCGGCAAGAAGTGGTCCTTCGTGCCGCGCGACCTGCCCGGGCCGCGCTGGCTCATCTGCAACTGCGACGAGATGGAGCCCGGCACCTACAAGGACCGGGTCCTGCTGGAGGCCAACCCTTACAGCCTGATCGAGGGGATAACTCTCGCCTGCTACGCCCTCGGCGTGCGCCACGCCTTCATCTTCATCCGAAAGGGGTATGAAAAGGCGGCGCACAACCTTTCCCGCGCCATTGCCGAGGCGAAGGAGGCGGGGCTTCTGGGCGAGCGGATCCTCGGCTCCGACATCTCGGTGGACATCGACCTGCACCTTTCCGCCGGCCGCTACATCTGCGGCGAGGAGACGGCGCTCATCAACGCCCTGGAAGGGATACGGCCGAATCCGAGGTCCAAGCCTCCCTTTCCCGCCGTGAAGGGGCTCTGGGGGGGGCCTACCGTGGTGAACAACGTGGAGACCCTGGCCAACGTCCCCGCCATCATCGCGAACGGGCCCGCCTGGTTCAAGGGTCTGGCCCGCAACCCGGAAGGCGCGGGCAATAAGCTCTTCTGCGTGAGCGGCGCCGTGGCAAACCGGGTCTGCATCGAGATGCCGATCGGGACTCCGCTTCGCGAGATCATCGAGGGCCCCTGCGGCGGCATGCGGGACGGCAAGAAGTTCAAGGCGTGCATCCCGGGAGGCGCGTCCACCCAGTTTCTCCCCGTGGAACATCTGGACGTGCCGCTCGATTTCGACACGGTCGCCAAGGTGGGCTCCCGGCTCGGCAGCGGCGCGATCATCGTCTTCGAGGAGGGGTGCTGCCTGGTGGCTGCCACGCTCAACCTGATCACCTTCTTCGCCCGGGAATCGTGCGGCTGGTGCACGCCGTGCCGGGAGGGGCTCCCCTTCGTCAAGGAGATCCTCGCGCGGATCGAGGCGGGCGGCGGCGAGGAGCGCGACATCGGCATCCTGCGCGAGCACGTGAAGTACCTCTCCTATTCCTTCTGCGCCCTGGCGCCGGGGGCCATGGCACCGCTGGACGGGCTCCTGACGCACTTCGAGGACGAGGTGCGGGAGCATATCCTGGGTCGAAGATGCCCGTTCAAGGGGTAGCAGCACAAGGATTTACATGCCGAAACTGATCATCGATGACATACCGGTCGAGGTGCCGCCTGGGACCAGCGTGCTGGAGGCGGCCCGCAGCGTGGGGATCACGGTCCCGCACTTCTGCTACCACCCGGCGCTCGCCATCGCCTCCGCCTGCAGGCTCTGCGCGGTGATGCTTCTGGAGGGCCCGGTGAAGGGGATCCAGATGTCCTGCTCGCTGCCCGCCCAGGACGGCATGGTCGTCTCCACCTCCCATCCGGAGGCGCTCAAGCTCCGCAGCCTGGTCATCGAGTGGCTCATGCTGAACCACCCGCACGACTGCCCGGTCTGCGACGAGGGGGGCGAGTGCCTGCTGCAGGACTTCACGATCGCGGGGGGGCACGGCCGCCGCAGGTACCAGGGGAAGAAGCGCACCCACGTGAACCAGTACCTGGGGGAGGGGATCGAGCACGAGATGAACCGCTGCATCCAGTGCTACCGCTGCGTCAGGTTCTACCAGGATTACGCGGGGGGGACCGATTTCGGGGTCACCGGGAGCGCCGGGCGGGTCTATTTCGGGAGGTTCGAGGA
The DNA here is from genome assembly GCA_036508065.1 of Geomonas sp. Classification (GTDB taxonomy): domain Bacteria; phylum Desulfobacterota; class Desulfuromonadia; order Geobacterales; family Geobacteraceae; genus Geomonas. The sequence continues at coordinate 2,295 of DATCHY010000309.1, forward strand.
CGGCGCGCTGCAGTCTCCGTTTTCCGGGAACCTGGTGGACATCTGCCCCACCGGCGTATTCACCGACAAGACGGGGCGCTTCCGGGCGCGCTACTGGGACTACCAGTTTGCCCCCTCCATCTGCCCACACTGCTCGGTCGGCTGCAACACGGCGCCCCAGGCCTTCCAGCGGGAGCTCATCAAGGTGGTCGGCCGCAGAAACGACCAGGTGAACGGCTGGTTCATCTGCGACCGGGGGCGCTTCGACAAGGGGGCCGTGAACGACCGGGAACGGCCGCGCGACCCGATGATCGACGGCGTAGTTTCGGGTTACGAGGAGGCGCTCGACGCCCTGGCCGCCCGGATCTTCGATTTCATCGAGATACACGGCCCGGGGAGCCTGGCGCTGGTCGGCTCGTCCAGGCTCTCGCTGGAGGGGTGCATCCTGCTCGGCGAACTCGCCCGCTCCCTGGCTGGCGCGACGCTCTGCTACTTCGCCGACGCCGCTCAGGCAGCGGGAAGCGTGGCCGCGGCACGGCTGCTCAACGACGACAACGCCGCCTCCCTGGTTCATCTGCAGGAGGCGGACTGCATTGCGCTCCTCTCCCTCGACCTCATGGCGGAAGGGCCGATGCTCGCCCTGGCGGTCAGGAAGGCCTCGCTCAGGGGGACGCCCGTTTTCTGCGTCGCGCCGGCGGCCTGCGCCGGGAAGCAGGGAACGCTGCCGTTCCAGTACACCGTGGTCTCCTCCCTGGAAGAGGTGCCGCTGCAGGGGAAATCCAGGGCTGTCGTGGTCTGCGGCGCAGGGGAGGACCCGGCGCTGCTCGCCCGGCTCGCCTCGACAGGCGCCAGGCTCGCCCTGCTCCAGCCCGGCCCGAACGGCTTCGGCGCGGCGCTATTGGCCCTTGAACACGGAGCGGTCCCCCTGTCGGAAGCGGTCGCCGGCAGGAAGGTGAAAGGGGTCATCTGCATCGAGGCCGACATCCCTGCCGAGATGCTGGAAGGGGTCGTCACCCTCGCCTGCGCGGACTGGCGCGCCACCGAAGCCGCCAAAAGGGGAGCCGTCTTCCTTCCGACCACCGCCTGGGTCGAATCCGAGGGGACCAGCGTCAATTTCGAGGGACGTGCCCAGCGCTTCCAACTGGCCCTGCGGGCGGGGCTGCCGCTCAGGGGACTCGATGCGAAATATTACGCCCATACCAAGGATGGCAAACCCGCGCCCGCTCCGGAACCGGACCAGGCTCCGCCCTACCCGCCCCCCGTGCACCGCGCCGAGATCCCGGGCGGCCAGGAGCTGGACGCCTGGCGGGTGCTGGCCCGGCTCCTGGAGAAGCTCGGCGGAGAGCGGATCGACGAGCCGCTCACCGGTAAATGGAGCAAACTGAAGGACCTCGACCCGGAGGGTGGCGGCCAGCGCATCTTCGGCTGGTAGCTTCCGCAAACAGCAGCACTGGACACGATCATGAGTTGGAATGTCATCGACATAGCATTGATGCTGGGGAAGATAGCGGTACTCTTCGGCATCATCCTGACGCTCGCCGCCTACCTGGTGCTGGCGGAGCGGCGCGTCCTCGCCTGGATGCAGGACCGCATCGGCCCGAACCGTGTGGGCCCCCAGGGGCTCCTGCAGCCGCTCGCCGACGTGATCAAGATGCTCACCAAGGAAGACCTGATTCCGAATGCGGCGGACCGGATGCTCTTTTGCCTCGCTCCCGCCATGGCCGCGATCCCCGCCATCCTCACCTTCGCCGTGGTGCCGCTGGCGGCTCCCGCCGTCATTTTCGGGCACCGGGTGAACATGCAGGTGTCGGACCTCGACGTCGGCGTCCTCTTCTTCCTGGCACTCTCGTCCATCGCCGTCTACGGCGTGGCGCTGGGCGGCTGGGCCTCGAACTCGAAGTACGCGCTCCTCGGGAGCATCCGGGGGCTCTCCCAGCTGATCTCCTACGAGCTTTCCATGGGGCTCTCCCTGGTGCCGGTGGTGATGCTCGCCCGATCGCTCAGGCTGTCGGATATCGTCAACGCCCAGGCGGAGATGCCGTTCATCGTCTACCAGCCCCTTGCCTTCCTGATCTTCCTGGTCAGCATTTTCGCCGAATGCAAGCGGATCCCCTTCGACCTCCCCGAGGCGGAAGGGGAGCTGGTCGCCGGGTTTCACACGGAATACTCCGGCATGCGGTTCGGTCTTTTCTTCGTCGGGGAGTACATCAACATCATAGCGCTCGGAGCTCTCGCCTCCGTTTTCTTTCTCGGCGGCTGGCGGGGGCCCTTGCTGCCGCCGATCTGCTGGTTTTTCATCAAGGTCGCCGTGTTCTGTTTCCTGTTCATCTGGGTCAGGGGGACCCTGCCGCGCCTGCGCTACGACCAGCTGATGCACCTGGGCTGGAAGTTCCTGACTCCGCTTGCGCTCCTCAACATTCTCGCCACCGGGTGGTGGCTTGCTTTACGATAAGGCGCTGTCAACATGCAACTAATCTCACCAAAGGAGGATCTGTCGATGAAAACAACCGTTGAAATCGGAGATGGAGAGGGGTTCATGCAGCAGATGGATGCGACGGGCAGACATGGGCATACAGAGCTCATGCTGGCGGCCAAGGACGGGGATCTCGCCGTGGTGAATGACCTGTTGCGCCGCGGGGCGAGCCTGTCGGCGCGAAGCGAAAAGGGGAAGACACCGCTGCATTACGCCGCCTCCCACGGCAGGGTCGAGGTGGTGGATCTGCTTTTGTCCCGGGGCGCAGAGGTGGACCCGCGCGACAAAAACGGGCATACCCCTCTCATGCTCGCCGCCAATTACGGCTGCAGCCAGACGATCCAGACCCTCATCTGGCACGGCGCCGACGCCCTGGCGATGTCGTACTCCGGAAGTACCGCCATGGTCTATGCCGAAAACAACCGGCATCCGCAGTCACTCGACATCTTGATGAAGTCGCTGGCTTCGAATTAAAGAGGAAACCCGATTAGCGCCAGTTCTTCAGCAGTTCTGACACCAGGAAACCATGCCCATACTGAGCGACATAAAGGAAATACTGACCGGCCTCTCCATCACCTTCGGCCACATGTTCAAGAAGCCGGCAACGGTACAGTACCCGGAAGAGAAGCGGGTCATGCCGCCGCGCTTTCGCGGCAGTATCGTCCTGACCAGGGATCCGGACGGCGGCGAGCGCTGCGTCGCCTGCTATCTCTGTTCCGGCGCCTGCCCCGTCGACTGCATCTCGATGGCGGCCGCCGAGGGGGAGAACGGGCGCCGCTACGCCGCCTGGTTTCGCATCAACTTCGCGCGCTGCATCCTGTGCGGGCTCTGCGCCGAGGCGTGTCCCACGCTGGCAATCCAGATGTCGCCCGACATGCTCCCCTGCAAAAGGGATGTCATGGAATGGGATTACGAGAAGGAGGACCTGCTGATTGACGGCACCGGCAAGGATCCCGACTACAACTTCTACCGCCACGCGGGTACCGGCGTTGTGAACCCGCGTGGCGCGGGCGCCGACGAGGAGCCGCCGGTGGATGTCAGAAGCCTGCTCCCCTAGGGCGTAAGGACGCTCTACAAACTCCCTCCCCTTTGCCAAGGGGGCGGGGCGATTTGTCCGGCAGCCGAAAGCAAAGCCCCCATTCCCCTTTGCAAAGGGGAAGTTATCAGCCGCGCGCAGGAGCTAAATGGAAGCGATTCTCTTTTACATACTGGCAGCCGTGACCCTGGCCGGCACCGTCTGCGCCATAACGGCGCGGCAGGCGGTCCGGGCCATCATCTACCTGGTCACCTCGTTTTTCGCCCTGGCACTGATCTTCTACCTGCTGGGCGCGCCGCTGGTCGCCGCCTTCGAGGTGATCATCTACGCCGGCGCCATCATGGTCCTGTTCCTGTTCGTCATCATGATGCTCGACCTGGGGCACCCGGATAAGATAGAAATCCCGCGGCTCGCCGACTGGTGGCCGGCGGCGCTGCTGTTCGTGACCATCCTCGGCTCGGTCGTCATCCTCGCCGTGACAGGTCCGCCGCGAGCGCCGGGCGGGTTCACCGGCGTTTCGGTGCGGGAGTTCTCCCTGGCGCTGTTCCGGCGCTACGGGGTGGCGGTGGAGATCATCTCCATGCAGCTTCTCTTCGCGCTGGTCGGCGCGCTCTACCTCGGGAGGCGCCGGTGAACATCCCGCTCTACCACGTGCTGATACTAGCCGCGATCCTCTTCGCCATGGGGCTTGCCTGCACGGTCGCCTGGCGCGCCAACGTCATCATGATGCTGATCGGCATCGAGATCATGCTGAACGCCGTCATGCTCACCTTCGTCGGGGGCTCGGCGCATTGGGGCATGGCGGACGGGCAGATTTTTTCCCTGATGCTGATCGCGCTCACCTCCGCGGAGGTGTCGCTCGCGCTCGCCATGGTGGTCTACCTGCACAGGCGCAAGAAGTCGGTGAATACGGACGTCTTTGACAGTATGAAAGGGTAAACCAGATGACGACCTATCTCTCTCTCATGCTCCTTTTCCCGCTCCTCGGAGGAGTTTTCTGCGCGCTGCTCGGCCGTTTTCTCCCGCGCCGGCTGGTGGAGGGAATCGCCTGCGCCGCGGTCTGGGGGAGCTTCGCCTGCGCGGTACTCGCGGCCCTCGCCTATCGCGCTCCGGAAAAGGTCGTGCTCGCCGGCTGGATCTCAGCCTTCGATCTTGCCATCCCGCTTTCGCTCTACCTCGATCCGCTCTCGCTCTCGCTGGCCGTGATGGTCGGCTTTGTCTGCGGCCTGATCCATATCTACTCGGTGTTCTACATGGCCGCCGAGGCCGGATACGCGCGCTTCTTCGCCCTCCTGAACCTCTTCGTCTTCGCCATGCTCACCCTGATCCTCTCGGAGAACCTGGTGCTCCTCTACCTAGGCTGGGAAGGGGTGGGCTTTTGCTCCTACCTCCTGATCGGCTTTTGGTACACCGACAAGGCGAACGCTGACGCGGGAAGAAAGGCGTTCATCACCACGCGCATCGGCGACACCGCCCTGGTGGTAGCCATAGCCTGGCTGTTCCAGCTCTTCGGCACACTCTCCATTTCCCAATTAAACGGCATGGCCTTCCTGATGCCGGGCGGCATCATCACGGGGATCGGCCTGCTGTTTCTGATGGGAGCCATGGGGAAATCGGCCCAGGTGCCGCTCATGGTCTGGCTTCCGGACGCCATGGCTGGCCCCACTCCCGTTTCCGCCATGATCCACGCTGCCACCATGGTGACGGCGGGGGTCTACCTGCTGGCGCGCATGCTGCCTCTGATCGGCGGATCCCCCGTTGTCTCGGCCGCCATCGCCGTGACCGGCGGGGTGACCGCCTTCTACGGCGCCAGCTGCGCCCTGGCCCAGCGCGACCTGAAACGGGTGCTCGCCTTCTCGACCATCAGCCAGATCGGCTACATGATGCTCGGGGTCGGCGCGGGAGCGGTCACGGCCGCCACCTTCCATCTGCTGGTGCACGCCTTCTTCAAGGCGCTCCTCTTCCTCGGGGCCGGCTGCGTCATCACCGCCATGCACCACGAGCAGGACATCTTCAGGATGGGGGGCTTGCGCCGCACGCTGCCGCTCACCTTCTGGCCCTTCCTGGCAGGAGCCGCCTGCCTCGCGGGGTTGCCGCTCACCGGCGGCTTCTTCAGCAAGGACAGCATACTGGCGGCGGTCTGGCTCAAGGGGGGCGCCCTCTACCAGGGCCTCTACCTGCTGGCGCTGGTCACCGCGCTTTTGACCGCATTCTACAGCTTCAAGATGGTGTACCTGGTCTTCTTCGGGGCCAACGGGCATCCGCACGTCCAAGGGGGCGAACTGAGGGGCATGCAGCTGGTCCTGATCCCGCTGGCGCTCCTCGGTCTCTTCGGTGGGGTGCTGAACCTCCCGGCCTACCTGGGGGGCGGTTTTCTGAACGCCTTCTTCGCCCAGCTCCCCGGCGGAGCCGCGGCGGAGGGCTCCCGTGTCGAGGAGCTCGCGCTGCAGGGGGTGGCGGGAGCGCTCGCCCTGGCCGGTCTTTTGGGCGCGCACCTGCGCTACGGCGGCGCGGCAAGGGCAGAGAGGATGAGGGCGGCAGCGGCCCCGGCCACGCCGCTCACCGCGTTCCTCCTGAACGGCTGGTACTTCGACCGCCTCTACCATGCCTGCCTCATCCGCCCCTATCAGGCGTTTTCCAGGGTCCTCTGGCAGCGCGTGGACGTGGGGGCGATCGACGACACCCTGGACCGGCTGGCGGCGGGCCTCGGCACCAGCGGGACCTTTCTTGGCCGCTGGAGCACCGGCCGTGTCTCGCTCTACATCATCAGCTTCGCCGCGGGCGGCGCCCTGATTCTGGGCTACCTCGCCTGGTTTTCTTTGTAGGTAAACCGTTCATCACATTGCAAGAAGGCGGATTGCGTTCCGGCCGGCCATACTGGATGATTACCTTTGTCGGACCCCTTGGGCACCCTGGCGCCTGTTGCGCCCAGACTGGACAAAATGAATGAGCCTTGATTTCCCCCTACTGACGCTGCTGATCTTCCTTCCGCTTTTCGGATCGCTGCTCCTTGGCGCCTTCTGGCGCAGCCCCGCAGCCGCGCGACCGGTGGCCCTCGCCTTCGCGACCGCCGAGTTCGCCCTGTCCGCCTGGCTCTGCACGGCAGCTTCGCTTTCCGGGGTTCCGGGGGCGCCTGCCGGCGTCTTCCTCCTGGAGGATGCGGCCTGGGTGGAGCGCTTCGGGATCCGTTATACCCTCGGCATGGACGGCATCAGCCTGGTCATGGTGCTGTTGAGCACCTTCATAACCGTCATCGCCGTGCTGGTCTCCTGGAAGGGAATCAAGGAGCGGGTCCCCCTGTACTTCGCGCTGCTCCTCGCCATGGAATCCGGCATACTCGGGGTATTCCTCAGCCTCGACCTCTTCCTCTTCTACCTTTTCTGGGAGGCGATGCTGATCCCGATGTTCTTCCTGATCGGCATCTGGGGGCACGGCCGGAGGATTTACTCCGCCGTCAAGTTCTTCCTGTACACCTTCTTCGGCTCGCTGCTCATGCTGGTGGCGATCATCTCGCTCTACCTCATGCATGGCGCGCAGACCGGGATCTACACCTTCTCACTGACGCAACTGATCCAGACCTCGGTCCCTTTTGGCATCGGCCTCTGGCTTTATGCCGCGTTCCTTTTCGCCTTCGCCATCAAGTTCCCGCTCTTCCCGCTCCACACCTGGCTTCCGGACGCCCATACCGACGCACCGACTGCCGGGAGCGTGATTCTGGCAAGCCTCCTGTTAAAGACCGGCGCCTATGCCCTGATCAGGTTCGGTTACCCGCTCTTCCCCGAGGCGGCCCGTGCCTTCACGCCGCTACTGTACGCGACTGCCGTCTTCGGCATCGGCTACGGCGCCTGGGTAGCCTTCGCGCAAACGGACATGAAGCGGCTGGTGGCATACTCCAGCGTGAGCCACATGGGTTTCGTGGCGCTCGGGATCGCGGCCTGGAGCCCGGTGGCGCTCTCGGGTGCACTGATGCAGATGGTGAACCACGGGATAACGACCGGCGCCCTCTTCGCCATCGTCGGCATGCTGGACGAGCGGACCGAAAGCCGGGAGATCGCCACCTACGGAGGGATCTGGGGCAAAGTGCCGATACTATCCTTCTTTTTCCTGTTGTTCAACATGGCCTCCGCGGGGGTCCCCGGGCTCAACAACTTCGTCGGCGAGTTCCTCGTGCTGGTCGGCGCCTTCAGGGTCTCGCCCGTCGCCGCCGGCGGCGCCTTCCTCGGCGTCGTGCTGACTCTGGTGTATACGGTGAGGCTGGTCCAGGAGATCCTGTTTGGCAAGGAGAACAAGCCGCTGGCACTTAGCGATCTCACGCTGCGGGAAGGGGTGGTGCTGGCGATCCTCGCCGTCGTCGCCGTTTATCTCGGTGTGCACCCGGGCCCCGTACTAGATATGCTCCAGGTACCGATAGCCTTATTGACCAAGGCCTAACTACAGAGACTAAAGATTAACGACAGAGACCAAGGCCTAACCACCAAGCCAAAGCTTAACCACAGAGGAGCACAGAGGATCACAGAGGAAAGACTTTTATGGAACCCAACCTGATTACTGGCAACATCATCGACGCGGCTATGAAGGTTCATTCCGCTCTTGGCCCTGGGCTTCTGGAAGGCGCTTATGAAGCTTGCCTCCAATACGAATTGCACAGGCGTGACATGAAGGCATTAGCCCAGGTCACCTTGCCAGTTCGCTACGGGGGAATTACGATTGATCTTGGATATCGGATAGATTTATTTGTCGAGGATAAAGTCATCGTTGAATTGAAAGCCGTTGAAATAGTCCACCCTATTCATGCAGCACAACTCTTGTCATACTTGAAACTCAGCGGAAATCGGCTGGGACTTCTCATAAATTTCAATGTGTTACATTTAAAAGATGGAATACAGCGTTTCGCTCTCTAAGTTAATCCGATGAAAAGTTTTACCCAAATGCTTTTGTTTTTCCTCTGTGATCCTCTGTGTCCTCTGTGGTTAGGCTTTTAGTTTTAGTTTTTGTTTTTTGGAGTAAATTGGATGACCTATGCCATTGCCATTTCACTGATGCCGATCATCATCACCGCTTGTGCGGCGCTGCTGGTGCTTCTAGCCGGTCCGTTCCTGCCCGGGCGCCTGAACACCGCTATCGCCGTCGCGGCCTCTGCCGCCGCCGGAATCTTTGCCGCGAATTTAACGGCCGGAAACGCCCCTGCGCTCCCGGGGCTCGCCTTCACCCCCCTGGCGCGCTACCTGGTCCCGCTCTTCTGCCTGTCCGCGGCCCTGACCCTGCTTTTTTCCCACGGCTACAACGAACGCCGCGCCATCAAGGGTGAGGAGTATCCGGCAACGGTCCTCTTTGCCCTCTTCGCCATGTGCGTGCTACCCTGCGCCAGCAACCTGCTGGTCCTCTTCCTGGCGCTGGAGTCGATCGCCTTCGCCTTCTACATCCTGGTCGCCATCGACCTGGGACGCGACGAATCCGGAGAGGCCGGGCTCAAATACCTCCTGATGGGAGCGGTAGCGGCGGCCCTCACCGCCTTCGGCATCGCGCTCATCTATGCCGGAAGCGGCACGCTGGAGCTCAGCGCGGCCCTTGCTGCGCCCGGGAACCGGCCCATCATCTCGGCCGGATGGGGACTCGTGATCATCGGAATCGCTTTCAAGCTTTCCCTGGTCCCCGCCCACCTCTGGACCCCGGACGTCTATCAGGGTGCGCCCGCACCGGTGGCCGCCTTCCTCTCCACTGCTTCCAAGGTCGCCGCCGCCGCCTT
>DATCHY010000310.1:0-2860 GCA_036508065.1 Geomonas sp.
CCTCCTGGCACTCCTTTCTGGTGTTGCAAAAGACCAGGGTCGATTCCGGGCGATAGTGCCCGAGGATCCGGGCCAGCGCAGGGATCCGCCCGTCCTCGTCTACCTCGTAGAGAACCTGCTCGATAGCACCCTCGTCGTGCGCCTCATCGACCGTGACCTCGACCGGTTCGTGCTGGACCGCCGCGCTCAGGGCGGCGATCGCCTCCGTGTACGTGGCGGAGAAGAGCAGGGTCTGCCTCTTTTCCGGGGCGGCGGCAAGGACCGCGCTGATCTCTTCCTGAAATCCCATGTCGAGCATGCGGTCGGCTTCGTCGAGGACCAGCGTCTGCAGGGAGGCCAGGTCGAGACTCCCGCGACGCAGATGATCGAGGAGCCGGCCCGGCGTACCGACCACGACATGGGCGCCGTGTTGCAGCGAGCCGAGTTGCGGGCCGAAAGGAACACCGCCGCACAGGGTCAAGACCCTCATGTTGTCGGTGAAACGGGCGAGGCGCCGCAGCTCCTTGCCAACCTGATCCGCCAGCTCGCGGGTGGGACAAAGGACCAGCGCCTGCACGCGCGAGGAGCTCACGACTATGCGGGACAGCAGGCCGATACCGAAGGCGGCGGTCTTGCCGCTGCCGGTCTTCGCCTTGGCGATCACATCCTTGCCGGCAAGGATGGGCGGCAGGCTGTGGGCCTGAATCGGCGTCATCTTGGCGTAACCGAGGGAAGCCAGGTTCTTGAGGAGGGGTGCTGCCAGGTGGAGTGCTGAAAATGCCGTAGCGGTCATAGGTACTCTTCTTTTTTTAGGTTACACCCTACCCCAGGCCGGCCTATCCGTCCAGCTTTCTATGCCCTGCCAACTACACGCCTCTGAACACCGGCAGTTCCGGGTTCCTTGACATGTCAATAATGAGGGGGCATTCTTGAGCGGAAGCGGTAGGGCGGGAAACGATCTCCCCATGAGCGCGAGGTCTGTAGGAGTAAATGGTCGCCAACGGAGGCCGGGAAAAATCCTTTACGGGTAAATTCCCCTCAAGCAGGCCGAAGGAGACCCGAAGAGAGGATGGTAGCTTTCGCTCGCCGCCGGAGCGCCGGCCAACAAATTCCCATAGGAGTCAAGAAATGGCAATTGTAGAATGGAGCAGCGATTTGAGCGTCGGCATCAGCAAGATCGATGGACAGCACCTTAAATTAATAGAGATGATGCAGCAACTTCATGAAGCGATACGGGAAGACCAGGCGGCCGACTTGATCGAAGACACCATAGTGAACCTGTTCAATTACGCCCAGATTCATTTTGCCACGGAAGAGAAGCTGTTCAGGCAGCACCAGTACCCGGAAGAAAAGCTGCACGAACTGGAGCACGCCAAGTTCATCACCAAGGCGTTCGAGTTCAGGGAAAAGTTCGATGCCAAACGGCCGGGCCTGAACCTGGAACTGCTGAACTTCCTGTCAAGCTGGATCCTGAACCACATCGAGATTACGGACAAGAGGTACACGAAGCACTTGAATAGATGCGGGGTTATTTAGCTCATCTCCTTGCTTTAGTCGCGCCAAAGCCAAACTCCCCCCGTCCCCAGGTTTCCCCCCTCCCCTTCTCCACGACCAAGCGCCGCCGAGGCGGCGCGGTTGCTCATCAGGTTCTCAAGGTCCGGGCTGGTTGGTTATCAGCGCCCGGCGCCCCGCCTTGCCCAACAGGGTCGGCGGCGGCTGGCTGGTTTTCTGGAACGACTCCAGATCGCTCAGGCTCATGAGCGCGAAGACCGGTGCCGGCCCCGCCCAGAGCTGGTCGAACTGCGGGCGTTCGATGAACCAGCCGGACTGGTCTCCCTGGCGGCTGCCGAATTCCAGCTCGTTGCGATCGCCCACGAGAATCACCCGCCGCTGGGCGTAAAACGGCAGCCCCTGCGCGTAGCCGAAAGTGGCGACCACCGCGTCCCTGCCCGCCTTTTCCTTCACCAGCAATCCCAGTTCCCGGACCGTTTTATACTGCGCGATCCTGGCATAAATAACCGGCGGGACGAAGACGCCGACCAGCAGCGCCGTGATTGCCAACCCGGCAAAAAGCGGTGCTGTTTTGCTCCTGATCGTGTTTATCAGGGCAACCAGGCCCAGCAGGCACAGGAGCCCTCCCATGATCATTCCGCCTGTCGCGCTTATTTTCGGATCCCTGGACAGGTGCGGATAGGCCATGCTCCCGATGCCGAGCACGATGTGCACAGCCGAAAGAACCAGGGCCGGCTTTTTCAGGGAGGCGAAGCCGCAGTCCAGGGCGGCGACAAGGGTGCTCCCCAGCAGAAGGGCCAGGGCCGGGTAGACCGGGAGGATGTAGGGCACCAGCTTGGAGTCGGACTTGGAAAAAAAGGCGAAGATGACGGCGGCCCACAACAGCAGGAACAAACGGGTGTCGGCGCCGGTCTCTTTGCGCTGCTGCCAGACCCGGGTTATTGCGGACGGAATGAAGAAGGACCAGGGAAGCATGACGCCGAAGAGGACCGGGATGAAAAACCAGGGGGGCTGGTAGCGGCCATGCACCTTGGTGAGAAACCGTTCGAAATGCTCGTGGATGAAGAAAAACCGGGCGAATTCCGGGTTCCTCAGGCAAACCAGGATAAACCAGGGGGCGCAGATCAGGAGAAAGAGCAGGATGCCGGTGACCAGACGCATTTCCCGAAGCATGCGCCAGCGCCTGGTAATCAGCAGGAAGCAGAAGATGATCGCCCCGGGCAGCACGAATCCGATCAGCCCCTTGGCCAGGACGGCGAGCGCGGAAAAAACGTAGAACAGGTAGTAGTTGAGCCCTTTTCGCGGCTCGTTTTCCTGGATCGCCAGCAGAAAAAAGCCGAGGCAGGCGGTCATGCAGATGGTCAGGGTC
>DATCHY010000311.1:0-2516 GCA_036508065.1 Geomonas sp.
GAAATAAACAGGTTAACTTAAAATAGCAACGTGGCGGGGGCGTGCCGGAACAGGTGGGAGGAGTCCCGTTTGCTGGAGGCGATGCGGGCAGGTGCGGAAAGCAGTTCAATTCTGAAGCTTATCGAGACCTTTTACGAAAACCTGGTGGGGGAGTGACCCGGGGCTCTGGTGCGCCCCGGGTAGCGTTTCCTGAAACCGTCTATGGTTATTCCCTGACGTAGATGTCCTGGTCGGAGCGGTCCACCATCGCCATGACCCGCATGTACTCGTCCTCGATCATGTCGTAGTGCCCCTGGGTTTCCCGGATCACCGTCTCGAACACGCGCCGCACCAGCGGGTCGACGATGTCCTTCACGAGAACCGTGTACAGCCCGATGCAGGCCTTTTCCTCCTGAAGGGCGATTTCCAGGGCCTTCTGCTCGTGGACGTCGGCTGCCAGCGCCTGCTCCAGTGCGCGGTGGGTGGCGGAGTTCTTGTCGGCGGGGCTCTCCATAAAGCCCGCCAGATTCCCGAGGTCGCCCCACGTGTAGTGATTGAAGAACGCCTTCAGGTGGCCGCTCTCCTCGTTCGCCAGTAGCCCGAACACCTTTTTCGACCTCTCGTCCGCAGTTATCGCACCTGCCTTCCGGTAGAAGTCCATGCTCTCTTTTTCCGTCTTGATGGCGAGTTTCAGCGCCTCCTGCAGTGTGTACTCTTTGACCATGGCTGACCTCCGTCGGAATGGTTGATTTACCTTAGCGTGAAGTATATCGAAGCGGCTGTTAAGGTCAATCTGCCGGTGAAGAATCATGAGGAGGGGAGGGCGAGGGGGAATTGGCAGGAGCTCGGCCGCCCTAATTTATCCTGGCAACATCCGCGAGCCGGAACAGGCGAACTGCATTAGCCGTGGTTGCCCGGGCCAGCTCTTCCCTGCTGATCCCTCTGATATGCGCCACCCGCGCGGCGGTCTCCAGCAGGTACTCCGGGAGGTTCACCCCGCCGCGGTGCGGCTCGGGCGCCAGGTCCGGCGCGTCAGTCTCCAGAAGGAGGCGCTCCAGCGGGGTCCAGGCCGCAACTGCGGGGGGACGTACGGCGTTTTGGTAGGTGACGCTTCCGGCCAGGGATATGTGGAGGCCGAGGCCGACGCAGTCGCGGGCGGTTTCGAGGCTGCCGGAAAAGGCGTGCATGACGCCGCCGACCCGCGCCACCCCTTCCTGCTCCAAGATAGCCAGGAGATCGCGGAACGCCTTGCGGCAGTGGACCAGGACCGGAAGCCCTGCCTGGACGGCAAGCCGCAACTGGGCGCGGAAGGCGTGCTGCTGGATCTCGCGGCAGGGGGCGGTAAGAGCGTAGTCGAGGCCGATTTCGCCGATCGCCGCGGCCAAAGGGGTCAACTGCTGCAGTTCGGATAGTACGGCAGGGGTGAGCAGGCCGGCGTGCATCGGGTGCACGCCGAAGGCGGAGACCACCCGGGGGTACCGGCGGGTGAGGGCGGCGATCGCTCGCCAGCCGCCGGGGTCGACCCCGGGGACCAGGAAACCGGTGATCCCGGCCGTCTCGGCAGCCGCGAGCAGCACGGGAAGTTGGGGGGAGAGCAGCGGGTGATCGAGGTGGCAGTGGCTGTCAAAAAACATGCGCTAGCTGGTGAGCCCGGGGTAGCCCTTCAGCTCCCTGATGATCTCCACCTGGCGCCGGAAGATGTACTGGGAAATGCTCAGCTCGGTGGCGCGGGTCGCCTCGATCTCGAAGACCAGCCGAAAGCCGCCGGCAACAGGGTGCGCCTTGAGCAGGGAGGCGGGAACCGTGATGGAGCCGATCGGGAGGGTGACGGCGAGCTCCCCCTTATCGCTCAGGGGAAGGCCCGGGTCCTCGGAGACGGTGATCGAGATCCCGGTAAGTGACATGTCGAGCAGCCTGCCGCTGACCGTCCCCCCCGGCGAGGTGAAGGAGGCGTAGATCGGGTCGCTAAGCTCGACCCGGACCGACATCCTCCGGTCCGCGCGCACCACTGCGTAGGAGAAGCTGGAGAGCACGATCCTCGATTTCTCCACGTTCACGTAGTTGGCGTTTGCGATGACGTCCCTCGGGAAGTGGCTGCTCTTGAGGGCGGTGACCTTTTCCAGCGAGATGACCACCGCCTGGATCTGGTGTACCGAGAGCTCTGCCGAGCCCTCCTCCACGGTCAAAACGGTGGCCCCGTAACTGACGGGAATCTCGCGGAAGTAGTTGACGAGCTTCACGTCGTTGGCAAGCCGCCCTTCCATGATCGCCGCCAGGGTGGCGAGGATCTGTTGGCTGTCCTCCCCTTCCCCCGCGATTTGTATCTTCTGGTAGATATCGTTCATCCCGCCGCCTGAAAAAAATTATTGCCCTTTTGCATCGGGCGTGCAATTATAATACCTTATATTCCGATCCCGGCGAAGATACCCTCTTCGCCTTTCTTTTGTCCAGCTGTTTTTTTACGGGAGTTTTCAGTTGATGCGGTACAACGTGCAGGAGATAGAAAAGAGGCGCACCTTCGCCATCATAAGTCACCC
>DATCHY010000312.1:0-5432 GCA_036508065.1 Geomonas sp.
CGGGGAACAGACCGGCCGGGATGCCGTAGCTTAAGCTTTCGACGCCGAAGACCTTGACGATGCGCGACTTGCCGCCGCACCTCAGGAAGAGCCCGGAAACCGAGGGGAGCTCCGCGCGGCAGGCCTGGAGTCGGGCGACCAGCACTGCCGGATCATTGCCGGCAAAGTGCAGCACAGCCACGCTCTCGGCATCGTCCCCCATGGCGAGGTCGATCTGGGAGACGTCCTCCAGCTCGGGGAGCCTTGGTATCACCCCGCGGAACTCGGCGCTGATGGTATTCAAAAGCGGGTCCGCAATGGCGCAGCCGCAGGCGGCGTCGACCACCTGGTGCGAGCCCCCCCGGAAAAAGCCGAGCGCCAAGGCGCCGTCCTTTTTGGCCAGCTTGAGCTGGATCCGGGAACGGTAGCCGTACTGGTGGTGCGAGGCGGCAACCGGCAGGAGCGCATCGCTCTCCACGCGTCCGATGCGGCGCAGGGAATCGGCGAAGATCTCCCCCTTCTGCTTCAGCTGCTCGGCATAGGGTAGGTGCTGCCAGTTGCACCCTCCGCAGTCGCCAAAAAGCGGACAGTCGGGTTCGACCCGGAGCGTAGCGGGGCTGAGGAGTTCCAGCAGTTCCCCTTCCAGGAAGGAGCGCTTCTCCTTGACAACCCGGATACGCGCCCGGTCGCCGGGGGCCGTGAACGGGACGAAGCAGGCCTTTCCCTCCACCCGCCCGAAACCGGCGCCGCCGTAGCACATCCGCTCTATGCTTACCTCGGCCTCATCCATTGGCGCGCAGGGGGACGAACGATTTCGCCTTGGCCAGGATCCGGTTCAGCTCCGACTGGACGAACCGGCGCGGGAATGCCTCCGTCTCGAAGTAGGCGAGCGAATGGTCGACGAACTGCCGGATCACCTTCTGCACGGCATCGGCCGTTCCCAGCGTAGGAACTCCCTGATGCTCCACCTTTTTCAGGTAGAGCACCTTGGCTCCCAGCAGTTTCCGGGCCGCCTCGAAGGCAGGCTCCGCATCGAACAGGTCCGCGGTGAGCGGCACCTCGCAGCTTATCTCCACCCTTACCTGGTGGTAATCGCCGAAATAGCGGCGGGTCGCATCGGTGAATCGGACGGTGAGCCCGTTTGCAAGCGGGATCTCCCTGACAACGTTTTTCATAATTACGGCAACCCCTCTGGAAATCTGCGCCTATTTTTAGCATGTTATAGCTATTCTGTAAATAGAGATGATACATCCGGGTAAATGGATCGTCCGTGTGAAAACGGCTTGCTTTTTTGCAGAAATATTTGTAAAATCACAGATTGTTATGAAAAGAAGCCACCGAACCGGCCAGGAGTTAAAATGAGCAAGGAAGAAGCAATCGAAGTAGAAGGGACGGTCATCGAACCGCTTCCCAACGCGATGTTTAAAGTAAAGCTGGAAAACGACCACATGGTGCTGGCTCACATCTCCGGCAAGATGCGGAAGTTCTTCATAAAGATCCTGCCCGGAGACAAGGTGACCGTGGAGCTTTCCCCCTACGACCTGAGCCGCGGACGCATCACCTATCGCGCCAAGTAGTCCTCCAAGATTGTCACCGGCGTAAACCAGCCATCCTCGATCCGCATGCCAGCATACAACGGATACCATGGGACTAGAACAGGCGGAGCTGCCTGCGGCTCCAGATTGCGCTAAAGCTTTGTATACCCTAACAATTAAACCGTAACGAGAAGGAATCCCCCCATGTACACAGCAGCTGACCTGAGAAAAGGGCTGAAAATCGCCATCGACAACGAGCCGTATATCATCACTTTCTTTGACTTCGCCAAGCCGGGCAAGGGGCAGGCACTCTACCGCACCAAGCTCAAGAACATGATGACCGGCTCGACGCTGGACCGGACCTACCGCTCCGGAGAGACCTTCGAGCCCGCGAACCTGGAAGACAGGAAGATGCAGTACCTCTACAAGGAGGACGATCACTACTGCTTCATGGACAACGACACCTTCGAGCAGATCCACATCAACGAGGCGGCCCTGGGCGACGCCAAGAACTACCTGATCGACAACCTCGCCGTCGACGTGCTGATCTTCCGGGAAAAGGCGATCGGCGTGGACGTCCCCAACTTCGTCAACCTGCGGGTCCAGCAGACCGACCCCTGGGTGAAGGGCGACACCTCCGGAAGCGACTCCAAGCCGGCCACCCTGGAAACCGGCTACGTGCTCCGCGTCCCCCCCTTCATCGAGGAGGGCGAGCTGATCACCATCGACACCCGCACCGGAGATTACTCCACCAGGGTCAAGGGTTAATAATGGCAGGAAACTGGGCCCTTTCCAGGCGCCGCGGCGCGCTGGTGCAAAGGGGCGCCATCTTCGACAGAGTGAGAGGTTTTTTTCAGGAAAAGGGGTATCTCGAAGTCGAGACCCCTTTTCGCATACCTGCGCCCGCACCCGAGGCCCAGATCGACGCCGTCGCCTCGGCGGGGTGGTTTCTGCAGACCTCCCCGGAGCTCTGCATGAAGCGGATGCTGGCGGCCGGCTACGACAGCATCTTCCAGATCTGCCGCTGCTGGCGTGAGGGGGAGCGCGGCACGCGCCACCTCTCCGAGTTCACCATGCTGGAGTGGTACCGCGCGGGCGCCGACTACCTGAGCCTCATGGAGGAGACCGAGGCCTTGGTGGGGGCTGCGGCAGCCGTGCCCCGCATCGTGTACCGGGGGCGGAGCGTAGAGCTCACGTCGCCCTGGGAGCGGATCACGGTCGCCGACGCCTTCCGCCTCCACGCCGGCACCACGCCGCAGCAGGCGCTGGCGGCGGGGACCTTCGACGAGATCATGGTCGAGCAGATCGAGCCCCGGCTCGGCCTGACACGCCCCACCTTCATCTACGACTACCCCGCCTGCTGCGGCGCCCTGGCCCGGCTCAAGGAGGGGGATCCCTCGGTTGCCGAGCGCTTCGAGCTCTACATCGGCGGCCTCGAGATCGCCAACGCCTTCTCGGAATTGACCGATCCCCGCGAGCAGAGAAGCAGGTTCGAGGCCGAGGCTGCCGAGCGCTCGAAGCAAGGCAAGGCCCCCTACCCGGTCCCGGAGAAGTTCCTCGAGTCCCTGGCCGGGATGCCCGAATCAGCGGGGATCGCGCTCGGCCTGGACCGCTTGGTCATGGTGCTCCTCGATGCCGAGACCATCGACGAGGTGGTCGCCTTCACAACCGAAGAGCTCTAACCCGTTTCGCCACAGTAGTGTCAGGTTTGTTTTTTGCCCACAACAATCGCCGCGCCTTAAAGTCTAAATTGCAATTTACAAACAAGCTCAAACTAATTCAAAAAAAGAAACCAGAATCTTTTTAGCCGCAAAAACGCACAAAACGCACAAAATAATCCTTTAATGCCCTTAACTTTTTGCGCGTTTTGTGCCTTTTTGTGGCTAATGGTTCTTTGTGGTTTGTTTGCACTTTCCTTCCTCAGATTTGTTTAGCCTTCGATTTCCTCAGACTTTCTCGATTTCCCCCGTGGCAAACCGGTTTCAGATTCTTCGTCAACCTGCGCTGCCGATTTGGTTGACAAGCACGCGCCGGCCATGATACATGAGGCGTGGGAGGATTTATGGAAAACTTTATTGACGAGATCGTTGCAAGGATCATAGCAGGAGGGAGCATCACCCCTGAGGAAGCGGTCCGGCTCTGCGGACTGGAAGGAGCGGACGTTTTTGACCTGTTCCGCGGGGCGAGCCGTATCAAGGAGAAGTTTGTCGGTGCCGAGGTGCACCTATGTTCCATAATCAACGCGAAATCGGGGCGCTGCGCCGAGGACTGCGCCTTCTGCGCCCAGTCGGCCCATCACTCTACCGACGCACCGGTCTACCCGCTGGTCGAGGAGGAGCGCCTTCTGGAATCGGCCCATGCGGCGCAGGCAAGCGGCTCCGCCTGCTTCGGCATCATCACGAGCGGCACCACGGTGAACGGAGCGGAACTGGAACAGATCCTGGCGGCGCTGCGCCGCATCAGGCTGGAGACCACGATCCTCCCCTCCTGCTCGCTCGGCATCATTGATGCCGAGACCGCGGGCAAGCTCAAGGAGGCCGGGATGGATACCTACCACCACAACCTGGAGACCGCCGAGAGCTTTTTCCCGTCCATCTGCACGACCCATCCCTATCAGGACGACGTCGAGACGGTGCGGGCGGTCAAGAGCGCCGGTCTGAAGGTCTGCTCCGGCGGCATCTTCGGACTCGGCGAGAGCGCGGCCCAGAGGGTCGAGATGGCGTTCACCCTGAAGGAGCTGGACGTGGACTCGGTCCCCATCAACTTTCTAAACCCGGTCGCGGGAACCAGGCTCGAGGGGGCGTCGAACATCAGCGCCATGGAGTGCCTGAAGACGGTCGCGATCTACCGTATGATACTGCCGGGGAAAAGGATCACCGTCTGCGGCGGCAGGGAAAAGAACCTGCGCGACCTGCAGTCCTGGATCTTCTTCGCCGGGGCCAACGGCACCATGATCGGCAACTATCTGACCACGCTGGGGCGCAACATCGACGTCGACCTGAAGATGTTCGACGACCTGGGACTGCAGACGGTGATGTGCGCGCATTGACGAAAATCGGTGAAAGGTGAAGGGTGAATGGGGGAAAAGCTAATGGCCAAGGGAATCTTTATCACCGGGACCGACACGGATGTCGGCAAGAGCATCGCCAGCGCCGCCATCGCGATGCTGCTCAGGCGGCAGGGACATGCGGTCCGAATCATGAAACCGGTGACCAGCGGCTGCCTGGAGCGGGACGGCAAGCGGGTCTCGCAGGACGCGGAGCTCCTCGCCTTTGCGGCCGGCACCCCGCTCACCCCGGACTGCACGCCGTATCTCCTCAAGGCGCCTTTGGCTCCCTCCACGGCTGCTTCCCTTGAGGGGGTTCGGATCGACTTCCAGGTGATTCGGGATGCCTATCTGCGTCTCGCCGCGGAGGCCGACTTCGTCATCGTCGAGGGTGCCGGCGGCCTCATGGTCCCCCTCGCCGGCGGGCTACTCATGTCGGACCTCGCCTCGCACCTCGCTCTTCCCATTGCCGTCGTGGCGAGGCCGGGGCTCGGCACCATCAACCACACGCTCCTCACCACCTTCTGCGGCCGCGGCCTCGGGCTGGAGGTGAAGGGGGTGATCATCAACCGGTATCCCGAGTTCCCCGACCAGGCGGCTGAATGCGCCCCCCACCTGATTGCCTCGCTGTCCGGCGCCCTACTGCTGGGGGTTTTCCCCGAAGTGACGGCTGACGACGATCGAGGGGTGGTCGAGGGGGTCGTCGACCTGCTGGAGCGCGACCCTGCCACGAACATCATGCTGAGAGAGATGTTTCTCTAGCGGGACTTCATGGACTAACCGACTCGCTCGACGACTCGACGACTCGACGACTCGACGACTCGACGACTCAACGACTCGACGACTCAACGACTCAACGACTCAACGACTCA
>DATCHY010000313.1:0-4107 GCA_036508065.1 Geomonas sp.
GAGGAACCCGCAGCGCCTTGCCAGGGCGCGCATCTCGTCGTCCTTTCTCGGCAGGGAGTGGGTCTGGCGCTCCTGGACCACCTGGATCCTGTGTTCCACGGTGCGCAGGAAGCGGTAGGCATCGGAAAGGGCGTTGCAGTCCGCCTCCTTGATGATGCGGGAATTCCTCAGGGTGGTCAGGGCGTTCAGGGAGTTACGCTCCCTGAGCTCCGGGTTCTTTCCGGCGTAGACGAGCTGCAGCGCCTGGATGAAGAATTCGATCTCGCGGATGCCGCCGCGCCCCAGCTTGATGTTGACTTCTCCTTCCTGCGACCTGGCGAGAGACGCGTCGATGCGCTTCTTCATCGACATCATGTCCTCGATCAGGTTGTAGTCCAGGTAGCGCCGGTAGATGAAGGGGTCGAGGGCGGCGAGGATCTCCTCCCCGAGCTCGATGGAGCCTGCCACCGGGCGTGCCTTCATCATGGCCGCCCGCTCCCAGGACTGCCCCCACGATTCGTAGTACACCTCCGCCGAGCGCATGGAGGTGGCGAGGTCTCCGGCCTTGCCGTCCGGGCGCAGTCCCATGTCGACCCGGAACACGAAGCCGTCCGCGGTCACCTGCGAGATGGCGCGGCTCACCATCTCGGCGAGCTTCACGAAGAAGGCGTGCAGGGAGAGCTTTCCCTTCGGGGCCCCCCGGCCGTCCGGAACCCCCGCCGTCTCCCCGTTGTCCGAGGAGTAGAAGTAGATGAGGTCGATGTCCGAGGAGAAGTTGAGTTCACGGCCGCCGAGCTTCCCCATCCCGATGACGGTGAGGTCCGCCTCGGCCGGCCCGTCCGGGGTCAGATGCAGCGGCGTGCCGTGTTCCCGCACCAGCTCGCGCCGCGCGGCCTCGTA
Organism: Geomonas sp.; assembly: GCA_036508065.1. Classification (GTDB taxonomy): domain Bacteria; phylum Desulfobacterota; class Desulfuromonadia; order Geobacterales; family Geobacteraceae; genus Geomonas. The sequence goes on from DATCHY010000313.1 coordinate 880, forward strand.
GGCGACCTGCAGGGTGGCGGCGGCGAGCGAGGCGAGTTCGGCGGTCACCTCCTCAAGGCTGGAGAGGCCGTTCAGGTCGCGCGCCGCGATGCGGAGCATCTCCGCGTACTTGAAGCGGCGCAGCAGGGGGAACACCTCGTGGTAGCCGGGCTCGGCGGGGATGCGGCTCCGGAGGGTGGCGAGCATCTCGGCCTCGCTCCGTCTGCGCATGACCTCGCGCTCCAGGAAGAGCCGGCGGAAATAGATGGGATCCTTGCAGATGATGTTGGTCAGGAAGGGGGACGAGCCGCAGATGTTCATCAGCTGGGCGACCAGGGCCCGGCGGGCGGAGAGTTCCAGGAGCTCCTCCCGGCCTGCCACCACGCTGATGCGCTCCACGCCGTTCAAGGCCATGTCGGGGAGCGGGGTGGCGAGCGCCGCGATGGCGAGCTCCGTCACCTGCGCGGGCGGGAGGATCTCGCCGAGCAGTCGCAGGTTTTCGGCCGAGCGGGCGCCGTAGCTGAAGCCCCCCTTCTCGAGGAGCTCCGGCAACCCGGCAGCCTCCCCACCGGAAAGCGCCGTCAGGAGCGCGCTGGCGAAGTCGGCGAGACGGATCATTGGCCGACCAGAGCCTTCAGCTCCCTTTCGTAGTCGCCCCGCACCACCCCTTTTTCGGTGATGATGCCGGTGATGTAGCGGGCGGGGGTGACGTCGAAGGCGGGATTGCGCACCTTCACTCCCTCGGGCGCCACGCTCACCCCCTGGACCCGCGTCACCTCGACCGCGGCGCGCTCCTCGATCGGAATCTCGTCGCCGCTGGCGAGCGAGAGATCGAGGGTGGAGATCGGGGCCGCCACGTAGAACGGGATCCGGTTCTCCTTGGCGAGCACGGCGACCGAGTAGGTGCCGATCTTGTTGGCGGTGTCGCCGTTGGCGGCGATCCGGTCCGCGCCGACGACGCAGAAGTCGATCTCGCCGCACTTCATGAGCCAGCCGGCCATGTTGTCCGAGATCAGGGTGACCGGGATGGAATCCTTCATGAGCTCCCAGGCGGTGAGGCGGGCCCCCTGGAGCCAGGGGCGGGTCTCGTCGGCGAAGACCCGGATGCCCTTCCCCGATTCATGGGCGGCGCGGATCACGCCGAGGGCTGTGCCGTAGCCGGCTGTGGCGAGCCCGCCGGCGTTGCAGTGGGTGAGGATGGAGGCCCCCTCCTTGACCAGGGCCGCGCCGTGCCGGCCGATTTCCTTGCAGATCTTCAGGTCGTCGATCTCGATGCTGATCGCCTCCGCCTTGAGGAACTCCCGGATGGAGTTGAGGTCCAGTTCCCGGTGCTGCCGCGCCACCCGCTTCATCCGCTCCAAGGCCCAGAACAGGTTGACGGCGGTCGGCCTGGTGCGGCCGATCACGTCGCAGACGTTCTCAAGCTGGCGGTAGAAGGAGTCGAAGGTGTCCGCGATGATCTCCCGGGCGCCCAGAGCCACGCCCATGGCGGCGGCGATGCCGATGGCGGGTGCCCCGCGTATGATCATGCCCCGGATCGCCTCCGCCACCCCCTGGAAGTCATCGTACGAGTTGTAGATTTCCTCGGCGGGGAGCCTGGTCTGGTCGATCATGATGACCTTGTTGTCGCGCCACTCAATGGTTCTGAAGGACATAGTCGTTACCTCGGGGGTGTGTTCCGGGTTTTACCCGTTGAGCTTTTTCAGCAGCAGTTCGTTCACCAGAGCCGGGTTCGCCTTCCCCTTGGAAATGCGCATCACCTGGCCCACGAAGAAGCCGAACAGCTTCTCCTTGCCGCTGCGGTATTCGGCGAGCTGCCCCGCCTCCTTCTGAAGCACCTCGTCGATGATCGCCACGATGGCGCCCGTGTCGGAGACCTGGACCAGCCCCTTCTCGGCGACGATGGCTGCGGGCTCCTTGCCGGTCCGGTACATCTCGTCGAAGACGGTCTTGGCGATCTTCACCGAGATGGTCCCCGCCTCGATCAGCTTCAGCAGGTCGGCGAGCAGCGCCGGGGGTACCGGGGAATCGGCGATCCCCTTGCCGTCCTCGTTCAGTGCCCGGGTCACCTCGCCCATCACCCAGTTGGAGACGGTCTTTGGCTGCGGGAAGAGGGCGACGGTCGCCTCGAAGTAGTGCGCCAGCTCCTGGCTCGCGGCGAGGACCTCGGCGTCGTACTCGGGAAGCCCGAGCTCGGCGGCAAAGCGGGTCCGTTTCGCCTCCGGGAGCTCGGGAAGGGTCGCGCGCACCTCCTCGATCCAGGCGGCGTCGACGATGACCGGTACCAGGTCCGGGTCCGGGAAGTAGCGGTAGTCGTGTGCTTCCTCCTTGCCGCGCATGGAGCGGGTGGTGCCGGTGCCCGGGTCGAAGAGGCGGGTCTCCTGGATGATCCGGCCCCCCTCGTCCAGGATCTCGGCCTGGCGCTCCATCTCGTACTCGATCGCCTGCTTGATGAACTTGAACGAGTTGATGTTCTTCAGTTCGGCGCGGGTGCCGAAGGTCGTGGAGCCGACCGGCATGAGCGAAACGTTGGCGTCGCAGCGAAAGCTCCCCTCCTCGAGGTTCCCGTCGCAGATCCCCAGGTACACCACGATCTGGTGCAGCTTCTTCAGGTAGGCGATCGCCTCGTCGGGGGATCTCATGTCCGGCTCGGAGACCACCTCCAGAAGCGGCGTGCAGGCGCGGTTCAGGTCGACGCAGGAGTCGTCGCCCACGCCGGGGAGATCGGCATGGACCAGCTTGCCGGCGTCCTCCTCCATGTGGATACGGGTGATGCCGATCCGCTTCCTCTCGCCCTCCACCTCGATGTCCAGGTGGCCGTCCAGGCAGATCGGGAGATCGAACTGGCTGATCTGGTACCCCTTCGGGAGGTCCGGGTAGAAGTAGTTCTTGCGGGCGAAGACCGAGCGCGGGGCGATGGAGCAGTTGGTGGCGAGCCCCGCCCGGATGGCGAATTCGACCACCTTGCGGTTCAGCACCGGGAGCGCCCCGGGAAAGCCGAGGCAGACCGGGCAGGTCTGCGAGTTCGGGGTTGCTCCGAAGCGGGTCGAGCAGCCGCAGAAGATCTTGGTGTTGGTGGTGAGCTGGGTGTGCACCTCAAGCCCGATGACGACCTGGTATTTCATAGATGAGCTCCAAAATAACCTGTTAGCCTTTTAGCCGTTACAGCGACGCCTTCCTCTTGTGCCAGCCGGTTTCCCTCTCGAAGGCGTAGGCCGCGGAGAGGATGTCCTGTTCGCCGAACGGCTT